>JAJDNM010000025.1 GCA_022340665.1 Acidobacteriota bacterium
GTGGACGGGACTTTGGTGGCTTGCCCGGGCGTAGTTTTCGACCAGCTACTGACGTTGGCGTGGATGTCCGGCTTCGCCTTCCGGCTCCGTCCCGGGGACTTCGCCGTGACGAGCCGGCTACGCCGTGACAGGCTTCGCTTCCAACCAAGGGTCGAAAACGAAGCCTGGTGGAGCCGATGGGGATCGAACCCACGACCTCAGCATTGCGAACGCTGCGCTCTCCCAACTGAGCTACGGCCCCACGCGCGGCGGATAATACCTTGATCGGGAACGGGTTGCAAGTGCCGGCAAGGCGTTGTACATCGCTTCTGCCGCGTCCGCATCCGAGTCCGCGCCCGCGTCCGATTTCGCGTTGGCGAGGCGAGTTTCGTCAATGAAATCCAGCGTATTCAAATTCACCTGTGCACCTGATCCAGGATCTTGGGGGCTCCTTTCGACCAGTGTGTTCGAAGAGCCAGTAGTTCATTGGCCTGTCGAGGCATCGACCTCCGAACGAGAATGAACAATTTACGTGACGGCGAAACGCCGCGGTTCACCGTCCGCAGTAGAGACTCGGCGAGAAGTCCGGGCTAGCATCCGAACCTATCGGACACGGACTCGGGCGCGGACGGGGACGCGGGTATCAGTCGATTATAAATGCGACATCAATCGTCGCCTGGTACTCGAGGGCGCCGTCACGAATGCCGCCACGAAGCTCTTTGACCTCGAACCACGAGAGGCCGTGCAAGCTCTCCGACGCTTTTTCAATGGCCGCCTGGATCGCCTGTTCGTAGCTATTGGTCGAGCACCCTGTGACGGTGATTTTCTTGAAGACTGTCTCCGGCATGTTTCGCTCCTCTCTTGTGAATCTGCTTGGAGGTAACCCGGGTGTCTGCGGATCTGTTCCGGAGAGTGGTAGGGCGGCCAGTGATCAGTGATCACTGATTACTCTTTGCCCGCCTTCTTGCCGTCGCCCGCGGGTTCGTCGTCGAGTCCCGACCATAACTGCCACGCTGAGTCGAGGGGCTCGCCACCGTACCAGACGGCGCGGGTGAAGTTTTCGACCCAGGCGTCGAAACCGGGGATGATTCGGAGGTTGTCCTCCATCGCCAGGGTGGCGGGATCGTTGGGCAGTTCGTCGAGAGCTGTTGCAGCGCGGCGCAGCCGCCAACCCCACGAGGATTCCTCGTGGCATTGATCGAGACGTCGTGCCCACAGACGGAGAACGGCGGCGGTTCGCACGGCGTTCGGTTCATGACCGTGGGGGACCATGCACGGAACAAAGGGGTCCATGCCGACCTCATGCATGCTGACGCCGGCCCGCCGTTCGAGAGCGTGCAGGCCGCGGCTGACATCTGCGTGGAAGAGAGCATTTTCAAGCTCTTCCTCGATACCGGTGCCCTCGCAGCCGTCGAGAATCCGGTGACGATCTTTCGGCGTGAGGAGCAACGGTGCGGTGACCGCGAAACGAGCTCCCGCCTTCTTGAGCTGTTCGATGTGCCGTTCCAGCTCGGCACCGGCGCCGGGGAATGGAAAGAGACCGAGCACCGCTCCCCAGGCCGTGTTGTTCCAGGCTTCCGGAAGCTGGAGGCCATCACTCAGGGGGTGGGGGAGTATGGGTAGAAGGAGGGTGACCCTGGGGTTGTCTTCATAGGCATCCAACCCGAGGTCCGATGGCGTCAGCTCTGGATCGTCGAGAACAACGAGAGCGTAACTGCCGCGTTCGAGCAGGCGAAGAAATATATCCTGACGTTCGGCGGCGACTCTGGCGAAAACCATCGCCCGAACCGGTTCACGGGGAACGGACCCCTCGGCCGGAAGGATTCTCACCGGCGCGTCCTCCCAGACCACACCAAGCCTGATCGGGTCGAGACTCACCTTCTGACCCGGCAAGTAACCCGGTCTGAGGACGTGAGTGACTGGTAGGAGATCGGGGTAGGCGGGTTCGATTCTACGCATTGCCACCGCCGAACATTTCTTCGATGGCCGATGTGCCTCCGTCGCCCATGCGCTGCGCCACGTACTTGGCGAGAACGTCGGTTTCGAGGTGAAGCCGGGCGCCCTGGCGAAGGCTTCCGAGAGTCGTGGCCTCGAGAGTCGCGGGTATCAGAGCAACCTCGAACCAGTCAGCGCCGACTCCGGCGACGGTGAGCGAGACGCCGTCGAGAGCGACGCTTCCTTTCATCGCCACCTCCCGAGCGTGCTCGGCCGGAAGCGACAGACGCCAGGTCTGGAATTCGCCAGCAGGTCGCACCGCGAGAAGCTGCACCGACGTATCGACGTGGCCTTGGACGATGTGTCCTCCGAGGCGGTCTCCGAGCTTGAGAGCTCTCTCGAGATTGACCGGATGACCGATTCCGAGCTGTCCGAGCAGTGTTCGCTTGAGAGTCTCGGGCGAAAGATCAGCGGCGAAGCCGGACGCGGTTGGGTCGACTGCCGTCAGGCAGGCACCATTCACCGCAATGCTGTTGCCTGGCCGCGGCAACTCCCCGTCCGGCCAGATTGCAGAGATCCCGAGGCGGGCGCCGCCAGCTGAGCGATTGACGGAGTCGACCGTGCCTACGGTCTCAATCAGTCCCGTGAACATCCACTTCCTCGCGTCGCACCGCCCGAATTTCGAGATCATCTCCGTGACGATCGATATGCTCGAAGGCGAGGTGCCTCGCTGCCTCGAGAGTCGAAATACCGCGGCCCTTCACGGCCGACGGGCCATCGCCGCCGATCACGATCGGCGCGATGAACAGCGCCACCTCGTCGACCAACTCGCCGTCGTTGAAAGACCCGTGAACCGTCGGCCCTCCCTCGACCAGGAGCGCCGACACCTCGCGGCGTGCCAGGTGGTCGAGGACCGCTTCCAGGTCCACCCGGCCGTCGTCTCCGGCTCTCACCTCAACGAGCTCGACGCCATCCTGACGAAGGCGACGCCGATGGTCGGAGGTCGCCTCGATCGTGTGGTAGATGAGGGTCGATTCAGGCTCGCTTTGTACGACAGCCGCCTCTGATGGTGTCCGCAGCTTCGAGTCGAGGATGATTCGCCGCCAGCTCGATACGGGGTTGAGACCCAGGCGGCGGGTCAGCCTCGGGTCGTCGGCGAGCACCGTCTCGACGCCGACCAGAATCGCATCATGTTCTTCCCGAAGCTCGAGACTGCGTCTGCGCGCGTCGTCCCCGGTGATCCACTTAGACTCTCCTTCGCGGGTCGCGACCCGCCCGTCGAGGGACACTGCGGCCTTCATCGTCACCCATGGCCGATGGAATCGGGCCCAGTGAAGCCAGCGCCGATTCAACGACCTCGATTGCTCCTCGCCCGGCCCTTCGTGGACATCGACGCCTTCAGCTCTGAGGCGATCGCTGCCGCCTCCCGCCTGGGTGGTCGGATCCTGAAGGGCGACCACAACCCGACTCAGGCCCGCTGCGAGTACGGCATCGACGCAGGGCGGAGTTTTGCCACGATGGGCGCACGGTTCGAGGGTCACGAAGAGAGTGCCTCCGCGCGCCTTTTCGCCTGCCTCGGCGAGGGCAACGACCTCGGCGTGTGGTCCTCCGAACACTGCGTGATAACCTTCGCCGGCCAGTCGACCGTGAGCATCGAGGATCACCGCACCGACCATGGGGTTCGGTGAAGCCCCGCACCGTCCGAGGGCTGCGAGCTCGAGGGCGCGGTCCATCCACCGCGAGTCCAGGTCGTCCGATCCTGTCTGCGGAGCGCCGCGACCTGGTGCGACCCGTGACGGGCTCGCTCTCTCTCCGTCCTCACTCTGTGGTATGCCCGGTTCCGATCGCCTCATTCAGCCCGCCAGTCAATCGAGTTGCGCCGGGGTTTCGCCCGAGCTGATCTCGAGCAATGCGTCCACGAAATCTTCTGCCTCGAAGGGCAGCAAGTCTTCCACATCTTCGCCGACACCCACCCATCGTACAGGGAGCTTGAGAGAGTCGGCAATGGCGAGAATGACGCCTCCCTTGGCGGTACCGTCGAGCTTGGTCAACACAACACCGGTAACGCCGGCGATGGCGCCGAACTTCTGCGCCTGCTCGATGCCGTTGGAGCCGGTGGTGGCATCGAGGACGAGCAGCACCTCGTGGGGCGCACCAGGGATCTCTCGGCCCGCGACCTTGATTACTTTTTCCAGCTCCTTCATCAGGTTGGTGCGGGTGTGCAGCCGTCCGGCAGTGTCCACCAGAACCTCGTCTGCGCTCTTCGAGCGGGCGGAAGCGATCGCGTCGAAGACTACCGCAGCCGGATCCGCTCCCTCCTGCTGGTGGACCACCGGGGCGCCAACCCGGTCTGCCCAAACCTTGAGCTGATCGACCGCTGCCGCCCTGAAGGTGTCAGCTGCGGCCAGCACGACCGTCGAGCCGGACTCCTGCTTTCTCTTGGCGAGCTTGGCGGCGGTCGTCGTCTTGCCGGTTCCGTTGACTCCCACCAGCAGGGTGACACGTGGGCTGCCACTCTGGTCGCCTGCCGGCTGGGCTTTGTCCGCCTCCTCGAGGAGGGCCAAAAGATGGCCGCGAACCGCTGGTCGGAGTTCGTCGGAAGTTGTGATCCGCCCGGAACGGATCTCCTGGCGGAGTGCATCGACCAGGCGGAGGGATAGCTCGACACCCGCATCCGACGCGATCAGGGCCTCTTCAAGGCGATCGAGATGAGCGGGCTCTACCGGGCCCTGTCGGCGCAATGCGTCTCCCGCCTTCTCCAGGAACTCGGTGTGGGTCATGAACAGACCGCGTTTCAGTTTTTTGAGAAAAGTGCCAGCCATCACACCCCCGTAGCGCCGGGAATGGAGTCGGCTCTGGTTGCGGCGGAGTGCCAGCCTCAGACGATCTCTTTCGCGATCACCTCGGCCGCACGACGCAATCGATGAAGGGCGTGTGCCCGGGAGCCGCTCCGATCCACGACGAGCACCACATAGTAGCCGTCGGGGAGGGCCTGCGTCAACGTGACCAACGAGGTTCCTTCGAGCACGAAGCTGTCGATCTGGCCTGCATCCATATTGGCGGCCAACTGATCGAGCCGGCGCATGAAGATGCTGTGGTAGGCCCCTTCCACCTTGAGATCGAAGGGGTCGTCGTGGCGGGTTACCCACTCGACGGCTTCGCCCTCGGGATCGACCAATATCGCGCCCACCGCCTGTGGCACATCGACCAGCAGGTTGGTCAAAAGGTAGTTGAAAGGCATTCAGCGAGGCCCTGCCACGTCGGTCATTCTTCTCGGCTAACCGGCACCGAGGAGGTTTCTCGCCGTGTCAGCGTACTCGGAATCGGGCGCGTCCGCGATCACCTGTTGGAGATAAGGCGCCGCTTCGTCGGTCTGACCCATCAGAATCAGGAGCTTGCCGAGCTCGAGCGAGACTCGGGTCATCTCCGGGAAATTGATCCTGGCCTCCTCGAGCAATACCTTCGCACGAGCCAGCTGGCCCTGTCGCTGCGCGATCTCGGCCAACCTCAAGTAGGCGTCGAAGACCGGGTTCGGCGGAACGATCGCTCTTCGAAAGCTCTCCTCGGCGGCGCCGAGTTGGCTTCGCTTGAGATAGGTGAGGCCGAGGTTGTAGTTGACCTGTTTGGCGTGGGGGTAGGTAGAGTCTCCGAGCACTGCCACGAAGTCGACCTCTGCGAGGTGCAGCTGACCCATAGCGAGGTAGGTTGCTCCGCGGTTGTTACGCGCATCGGTGAAAAGCGGTACCAGCTCGAGGGCCTGGTTGAAATGTTCGAGCGCCTGATCGAACTGCCCCTGGCGGAGATAACAGAGTCCCATCATGTTGTGGTTCGTAGCGTTGCCCGGGGCGATGCGGTCAGCCTGTTGGAAGCGTTGCAGGGCCTCGTCGTACTGACCTTGCTGCATCAACACCAATCCCTGGCGCATGTAGGTCAGCGACTGCAGCGGATCGACGACAGGCGTCGGTTGGCTTTTGGCCTTCTTTTTTTTTGGCGCACTCGGCGGGTGTTCGGCGCTGGCGCTCGAACAGGCGACGACACTCGCCAGGATCATCGTGGTGCAGGCTGCGGCTGCGATAAGGCGTTTCATGAAACCTCCGTGTGCGCCGTTTCTTCCACTGAGCTCATCGGGGGGCTGATATCTCCGGATTCGACCGCGGCCATGAATGCGTCCACGACGACCGGGTCAAACCGCGTTTCAGACATCGATCGCATTTTGGCGAGAACGTAATCCAGAGTCATTGCCTTTTGATAGGGTCGGGTCGTCGTCATTGCGTCAAATGTGTCGGCGACGCCAATGATGCGGGCAACCATCGGAATTTCTTCACCCTTCAGGTGGTCCGGGTATCCCTTGCCGTCCCATGTTTCATGGTGGTTGCGAATGCCGGGGATAATGTCCTTGAGCATTCGAATCGGACTCATGATCTGAGCGCCGATCGACGGATGCTGGCGCATGATCTCGAACTCGTCGTCCGACAGTCCGCCGGGCTTGTTGAGAATGCCTTCGCGGATCCCGAGCTTGCCAACGTCGTGCAGGATGGCCGCGATATGAACGCGAAAGACTTCGTCTTGGTTGAGACCTAGATGACGGGAGATCGCCATGGAGTAGGAACTCACGCGCTCAGAGTGGCCCCTGGTGTAGGGATCTTTGGCATCGATCGCCGCAGCGAGCGTGCGAATAGTCTCGAGGAAGAGCTCCTGATTTTGGCGGAGTGCCTGCTTGAGCTTTCGGACCAGCGATTCGATGTTTGACGCCATGTCGTTGAAATTGCCGCCGAGGAGGGCGAGTTCATCTTCGCCGCGTACTGTCGCCCGGACGGCGAGGTTGCCTTCGGCGATCTCCGAGGTCGTCGCAGCAAGTTCCTGGAGGGGATTGGTGAGCCGCCTGCTCAGAGCGAATCCGATGCCGAGGGCTATCAGCGCGGCGACCGCCGTGAAACCTAGAGTCCGAGTCTGCATCACCCGGACCGGAGCGTACGCCGCCGATGTCGGGCGTTCCATGAGCACGCCCCAACGGAAAGCTGTCACCGGCGCCATCGATCCGAGGACCTCACCGGCCTCTTCTACAACCGGGTGATCGTAGGTCAGAGAGATCCGCTGCGGGCTTTGGAGAAAGTCTCCCACGAGGAGAGAACTCGAAAGATCCATTTTGCGGAGGCTTGGAATCGACGAAACCACCACCACGCCGGCGCTGTCGACCACGCTCACCAAAAAACCGGAGTAAGTGTTTTCGCCAAGCTTGTCCTGCAGAGGGCCGAGGTCGAGCACGCCGTTGAGCGAACCCCAGACGCCGCTACCACGAGAGCGCAGCGGATAGGAAATGAGGGCTTTCGGGGCCTCGCCTGGCGGCACGTCGAGGATCACCTCCTCGACTTGGTCCCCTTCGAGCGCCCGTTCGTGGGCGGCCCGCATCGCATCGTCGAGAATGTCCCTGGTCTCCAAATCGAGCTGCGGCGACCGCACGAACGCGCCTGTGCCGGTTCGCGGAATGATCTGGAGATAGACGAAGGCGCGGCCCGGTTCGCTCCCAATCCCCTGCAGGAGAGATTCAAAGCTATCGACGTCGATCTGATCGGCTGCGGCGAGCGCCCGTGCCGTGCTGGCAAGCAGGGTGCGATGGCCGGACATGAACAGTGAAATCTCACCAGCAAGGCTGACCGATTGCCTTACCAGGTACCGTTCTTCGACCGTTTCGAGGTGGTCGCGGTTGTAGGACGTCAGCAACAGACCTACCAGTACCATCGGCACCACTGTGACCAGGACGAGGGTGGCGGCGATGGGGTAGGACAGGCTGGAACGGAAACGCGCTGCAAAGCCCATTGGACTCCATCGAATATATCATGGAGACCCTTTCGCTGGCGTGATCAGGATTGGTATGCTATTCGATCCATTACGTTTGGAGGAATGATGAGTCTGGATCGCAAGACGGCGTCAAAGACGCTTCGCGACCTGTCAGCCCTTCTCGAAATCCAGGGGGAGAACGTCCATCGCGTTCGCGCCTTGGCCAACGCCTCGAGAATTGTGGAGAGGATCGCAGGCGACCTCGAGGAGCTGGTCGAGAGCGGAGAGATCCTCAAAATCAGGGGGATCGGAGAGGGCACTGCGGCAATCCTCGAACAGCTCGTGGCGGGGGAACGGCCGGATGCGATGGAGAAAGCTGAGAGGATGGTTCCGGAAGGCGTCCGGGAAATGCTCGCCCTGCCAGGGCTCGGACCGAAAAAGGTGCGCGCTTTGTGGCAAGATCTGGGGCTCGAGAACATCGGTGAGCTAGAGTATGCCTGCACCGAAAACCGGCTCGTCGAGCTTGCCGGATTCGGTCCCACTACCCAGGAGAAACTGACCGACGCCATCCGGTTCCATCGGGCCTCTGGTGAGCGGCGACTGATCAACGAGGCCTCGGCCGAAGCGAGCGAGCTCGCCGGAGCGCTGGGCGGCATCGACGGCGTGGAGCAGGTCCTGGTCGCTGGAGAACTGCGGCGCTGCTCGGAGACGGTGGGCTCGCTCGAGCTGGTGGTCGTCACGAGTGCGGGCGCGGCGGTCGGCACGGCCATCGCCAACCTTCTCGATCAGGGAGGTCACGAGACGTCCGGTCGGTACAGGGGCGTGACCGGAAGTGGACTGCCGGTGACCGTCCATATGGTCGGAGAAGGAGACGCCGGGTTAGAGCTGCTCCGAGCGACCGGATCGGACGAACATCTTCGGACGCTTGGCGAACGGGCGAAAACGACCGGATTCCGGCTGGACGAGAAGGGCCTCTGGCGCGGCCAGGACCGGATAGAGTGTTCCAGCGAGCATGATCTGTACGAGGCGATTGACTGCCAGTGGATTCCGCCAGAGCTGCGCGAGGGAACCGACGAGTTGGGAAGGGCGCTGTCGCGTGATCTGCCCGAGCTGGTTGCAGTGGAAGATCTTCTTGGTGCGCTCCACAACCACACCACCGATTCAGATGGATCAGATTCGGTCGAGTCGATGGCCGAGGCGGCGAGGGAACGTGGCTGGGAGTTCATCGGAATTGCCGATCACTCGCCGGCCGCGACCTATGCCAACGGGCTCAGCGCCGAGCGCCTCCGAGACCAGTGGCGCCGGATTGACCGCTACAACGCGTCGAATTCCGAGGTTCGAGTGGTCAAGGGTATCGAGGCCGACATCCTGACCGACGGCAATCTCGATATACCGGACGGCTGCGAGAAGGATCTCGAATACGTGGTCGCTTCGGTCCACTCGGCCTTTCGGCTGGCCGAAAACGTACAGACCGAGCGCATCGTCCGCGCTGTCTCCCATCCTGCCTGCAGAGTGCTCGGTCATCCGACTGGACGCCTGCTCCTGGCCCGCCCCGGATACGCAGTCGATCTCGAGCGGGTCCTCGAGGCCTGCGCCGAACACGACGTTGCGGTCGAAATCAACGCCAGCCCGTACCGTCTCGATCTCGACTGGCGATGGGCCAGGCGGGCGCTCGAGTTCGGTCTCAAACTCGCGGTCAACCCGGACGCACACACGGTTGCGGGCCTCGACGACGTTCGGTGGGGCATTGCGGTGGCACGAAAGGCGGGAGCCACAGCCGCCAATCTCGTCAACTGCTCTGGCATCGATCAGTTCCTTCGAAAATGAAGAGTTGAGAGTTGAGAATCCCCATCCGCCCTCCCCACCACGTTGGGCGCGTGGTGTTGCTCGAAACTCTCAACTCTCAATTCTCAACTTTCAACTCAAAACGCGGGTAGACCGATATCGACGATCGAGATAGAGTCGTGCAAGGAGAACCTTTGAGCGATTTGGTGCTCGTCGTCGAAGATGACCCCGCCAACGCGGTGCTCGTGGACGCGATTCTCACGTCTGTCGGGACGTTCGACGTGACGACCAGCGATGACGGCGACGAAATTCTTGCCCAGATCCGTGACCGACCGGTGCGTGCAGTGTTGATGGACGTCTCGCTTGGAAACACCCGGGTCGCCGGTGTCAAGGTCGATGGAGTCGAGCTGACCCGTCACATTCGCGATCTTCCAGAAGGCATCAACCTGCCGATTATTCTCCTCACGGCGCACGCCATGAAGGGAGACCGGGAGCGGTTGCTCTTCGAGTCAAGCGCCAACGACTACGTTGCCAAGCCGATCATCGATCAGAAGGGCCTCGTCGAGCTCGTCCGGCGGCACATCAAGGCGGCCGAAGCCGTCCGAACTGAGCTCGAGGCAAGGGATCGGAGCTGACAACGCCGAGTTCTTCCCGACGTTTTTCGGCAGACGGCGAGGGAGGCTGGATCGACGCCAGCCGGCCGCTGCGCGCCGGAATTCCCGTGTGGTCCGGCGATCGGGCGTTCACCCTCGATCAATGCGTGGAGGGCGGAGTCATTCTCGACAGCGTGTCGACCACCTGCCATGTCGGCACCCACCTCGACGCGCCGCGCCATCTCGATGAGACGGCCCCCGGAGTCGAGGGCGTAGAGATCGATCGTTGCGTTGGCGAGGCCGAGGTCGTCCGGATCCCTCGGTCATTTGCAGCTGCCACGCCCTCGGAATTGCCCGCAGGCTGGGAACCGACCTCACCGAGGGTCCTGCTGAGGAGCGACTCCTATCCGATCGGTGGCGCGCCGGAGCGAGGATTCTCGGGCATGTCGGCCGAGCTCGTCTACTGGTTGGCTGACCGGGGGGTCGTTCTGGTCGGTGTCGACACGCCGTCCGTCGATGTTTTCAATTCTGAGGAGCTCCCGGCGCATCATGCCCTCCTCGAGCGAGACATGACTTGGATCGAAGGTCTGTGGCTGGGAGATGCCGAACCCGGCCGTTATCTTCTGGTTGCGTTGCCGATTCTGCTCGAAGGTGCCGGAGCCGCTCCGGTGAGGGCAGTACTCAAACCGCTTCACAGCGAATTTTGAGTTCTGAATTTTGAATTCCCGACCATCCTCCCCCAAGACAACGGGAGGGTGGAGGGGAACTGAGAATTCAAAATTTAGAATCGAGAATTGAAGATTCAGCAGTCGTCAGGATCAGTCTCGGAGAGAAGGCGCGCGGACTCTTCCGGTGGAGTCGGATTGATCGTGTAACCGGAGCCCCACTCGAAACCGGCAAGGCGGCTGGTCCTCGGAGCGAACTCGAAGTGCCAGTGATAGTCGTGCTCGATGGTCGACCAGAAATCTGGACGACCCGGTCGAGGGTGTGGGTTCGGTGCGGTGTGGAGGACAAGGTTGAACGGCGGGTCTTCGAGGAGAGCCCGAACCCTGCGCAGAAGATCGAGCAGGATGGTTGCCAGCGCGCGGAGCTCGTCGTGTCTCGACTGGGCGAAATCGTGGCGATGCTCCTTCGGCAGGATCCAGGTCTCGAACGGCGACGAGGCCGCAAACGGAGCGACTGCGATGAAGTGGTCATGCTCGAGGCAGATCCGCTCGGCGAGTCGCTGCTCCTGGCCAATCAGGTCGCAAAACAGACAGCGCTCCCGTCTGCTGAAATGTTCGCGGCAGGAGTTGAGCTCCTGGACCACCAAAGTCGGGATGATCGGTGTGGCGATGAGCTGCGAGTGCGCGTGATTGACCGACGCCCCAGCCTCGGCCCCCTTGTTCTTGAAGATCAGTACGTGCCGCAGACGGGGATCGCGGCGGAGATCGATCAGCCGTGCCCGATAGGCTTCGAGCACGAGCTGCACCTCGTCCACACTCAGATCCGCCAGCTCCTTGCCGGACTCGGGGGTTTCGACGATGACCTCGTGCGCTCCGACGCCGCTGACCGTGTCGTTGAGACCGACGGCTCTACGGAGGACCTCGCCTTCGACCCTCAGCGCGGGGTAGGAGTTGGCGAAGACCCGCACCTGCCAGTCATCGTCGCCGACCGGCAGCCTGAATATCTCCGTCGCCGTCAGCGCCTCATTGCCACGGGCAAATGGATCCTCAGTCGCATCGATTGGCTCGCTGGTGTCTGAGAGAACACCCTCCCCGGGGCGATGGCTTCGTTCGGGCGCGATGATCGTCCATCGGTGCTTGACCGGACAGAATCGAAGCTCGGACATGGAGGTCGGTCCTTTCGCCTCAGTCTCGACGACGGCTTTCAACGGCCGGTCGAGGTCGAGCGGGGGGGTGATGCCCGCCTGCTCGCACGCATCCGCAAGGTGGCGGCGATAGATCAGATCGTAGAGGGGGGCGAGGTCGGTCGGGTTGTCATCGCCGAGCCACCAGAACCAGTCGGAGCCTTCGGCGAGGAGGAGCGAGGGAGGCCGGTCCCCTCCCTTTTGCCCGATCGCTTCCCGCACGGAGGCCAGGACCTCCCAGGCTCGGGTCTTCTCGGGATGCCCGATCCACGTTGCGAATATCGAGTTGATCCACGAACCCGGGTGGAGCCGGTCGAGGGTTGAGGGCTCGGCTGCATCGCTGATCTTTTCCAGAGTCTCGGGTCGGACCCCGTGCCGATCGTGGTTGAGCCGATCCATGAGATCTCTGAGGAATCTCCCGCCGCCCTCCGGAAAGTGGAGCCACGGGTTCTCCCCATCGAGGGCGATCACGATGCATGCCTCTTCCGGGAGATCGTGGGCGATCTCCTCGATTCTCCGCAACAGCGATTCTGCAGCTCGGCCCTCGTCGTCCCACCCGCCATACTCGAAGCCGATGGCGTCGGACAGGGCCCGGTCGCGGAAGAACAGCACGGGGCCACCGCTTCCGAGGCGCCAACTACGGTAGAGCTCGTCCGAAGTCCGTTGACCGTTTCGCAACGGCCGGTCGAGACTGCGTTCGAGGATCCCCTCGTCGGCTACCAGCCATCGCACTCCTGCTTCTCCATAGATTGCAACTGCCTCTTCCGATACCGATCCTTCGGGCGGCCAGCAACCGACGGTGTTGAATCCATGTCGGTGCATGAAGGAAAGACCTTCTTCGAGCTGCCAGTGCGCATCTTCCGGATGACGGAACTCTGGCACCGAGGGCGACGGGTGCGGAGACCAGCTCTCCTGGACGATGCCGGTATCGATCAACAATGGCATGATCGGGTGGGCAAAGGGACTGGTCGAGATCTCCACCCCTGGCAGATCCGCGATGCGCCGCCAGAGATCGATCAACTCGCCTGGTTGGGCACGAAACCAATCGGCCATCCGTCGATGATCCTCATAGCTGAAATGCCCCCCGCGCTCATACAACGGCAAAAGACGCTCATCGGTCCAGGCTTGTTCGCCCGCGTGGGCGAGCACGAAGAGAATCTGCAGGTCGCGCAGGTCGCCCGTACTCGGGAGGCTGAGGGGGAGGCTCCTGCCGCTGTGGTCCCCTCGGAGCTGCGAGAGCTCGGCCAGTCTCGGATAGCGGCCGAGCTGGCGGGAGTTGACGTGAAACCCCCATGAGACGAGGATTTCCTTCTGCGCACCCTCGAGGTCTTCGGTTGGGGTCAGGAAAGCTGCAACGACAGGATCTGTAACCGTCTCGCGGTCATATGCCACAAGCTGCTCGAGAAGGGTAGGCACGATGTTGAGGGTCTGGCCGGTCGCGCCTGTGGTCTCGATTGCGCGGGCGAGGGTGGTGTAGGCACCGCCGGCATGAACCGCGGCCCAGGGTGCGTGTGAAAGCCCATCGGCGGTGCGGTAGGCGGGCTGATGGAGATGCCACAGGAATGAGACTGTCGCCATGGGAGAAAAATCGCTGCCCTCAGGAGTCGGAGGGACCGTAGTAACGGTCGTCCGTTGATGCAAGCTCCTCGTAGTCCTCTTCAGTCATGAACTGCGAGAGGCTCTCGTTGCCGCAAGCCGTGCATATGGCCGACGTGACCCGGCTGCCGTCCCAGTCAAACGTATAGACGGGCGTGTCGCACTCGAGGCAGATGATGTAGTCCGGCGTGGTCATGTCGGTACCTCCTGCTCAGAAACCTATTGTCGCTCCGATCGCTCCAGCTGTCACCTCGGGCTCGTGCTCGTCCGCTACCGACGGTGCATTTGCTGGCCTGGTTCGGCCCTTACGGGGCGTCGACTGGGTCTTCGAGGTCCAGAAGGCCGATAAGTTCATCCCGCCCGAGACTCGAGATGAAGTCCTCGGTTGGAGCGACGACTCTCTCCATGAGGTCGACTTTGGTGCGAATGAGCTCGTCAATTCGTTCCTCGATGGTGTTACGGGTGATGAGCTTGAAAACCTGAACGAAGCGGCGCTGGCCGATTCTGTGGACTCGATCGGTGGCTTGGTTTTCTTTCGCGGGATTCCACCACCTATCATAGTGAAGGACCACCGAGGCACCGGTGAGATCGATCCCAACTCCACCGGCGAGCAAGCTCGCAAGGAGAACCCTTTCGTGCTGCTCCGAATTGAAACGGCGAACGATCCGACCGCGATCACGGCTTTCCCCGGTCAGCACCAGGTGATCGATCTTCCTTCGGTCGAGGTGGCTGGACATGAGCTCGATCATCTTGACGTACTGGGAGAAGACCACCACCTGAAGACCGCCGTCGAGCGCTTCGTCGAGAATCTCGTCGAGGATTTCCGTCTTCGCAGATTCGCCTGCGGCTGCCCCCTCCCCTTCGACGAGCGCCGGGTGGTCACACACCTGCTTGAGCCGCGTCAGAAGAGCGAAAATGTGCATGTAGGGGATCTCCGCCTCTTCCTCGCGCAGCAGGTCGATGATTTCTCGTGATCGCGATCGGTGAATACTTCGATAGATGGCCTCTTGACTGGGTAGCAGATGGCAGTAGCGGATGTCCTCGAACTTTTCCGGCAGGTCTGCGAGCACCTGGTCCTTGACCCTCCGGAGAGTGATGACGCCGAGCCGCTGTCGAAGGACGTGGAGTTGGTGGTGCGTGGGATCGCGATGATTGGCTCGGAATTCCCGCTCCGATCCCAGATAACCGGGGAGGATGAGATCTACCACCGACCACAGCTCGAGAAGGCGATTCTCGAGCGGAGTGCCGGTGAGGGCAAGGCGGAACTTCGAGGGGATCTTGCGGGCTGCACGTGCCGCCTTGGTGCGCGGATTCTTGATTCGCTGGGCCTCGTCGAAGACTGCCACTGCCCAGTCCCGCTCGACCAGCTCGTCGGTCGAGCGGAAGAGGATGTCATAGGTTGTCAGGACGATTCCGCCACGATTGAATCCCTTGAGGGTTCGAGAGGGTCCGTGAAACAACCTGACCGGAAGGTGGGGCGCAAATCGACCGAGAAGCGTGTACCAGTGCTCGAGAACGCCACGGGGGCAGACAACGAGGGTCTGGGCGTTGGGATCGCGGTCGAACAGGAGGCACAGGATGCCCATGACCTGATGCGTCTTGCCGAGGCCCATGTCGTCGGCCAGCAGGGCACCGACTCCGACCAGGTAACGGCTCCACAGCCACGCTACGCCTGACGCCTGGTATGGCCGAAGCTGCGAGCGGAGGCCGGGTGGCGAGACAAGCTCCTGCCCGGCTCGTCCCTGCAGGACGTCCGCCAGCTCGCGGAGTTCTTCGTCCGGGCCTTTGACTGGCAGGCCGGTTTCGGCCACCAGGCGGATGAACGCGATGCGACTGCCCAGCATGCCGAGGTCGCGGCGCCGCTTCGGCATCTTGAAACCGAGTTCCTGCAAGAAGACCGTGTCCGGGGCGCGAACGATGGTTTCGCCGATTCGGGTGAATCCACTTTCGGTCAGTTCCAGAGCTTCGGCCCACGGGATCTCGGCACCGGCGACCTCGTACCGTGTCCTCACCCTGACCTTGCCGTTCGGCGTGCTCTCGGCTTCGAATGAAATCGGTGTCGGCAGCTGCGGTTGGCGAAAACTGGCGAGTTGCCCCTGGGGCAGATACCAGGAATGCTGGCGAAGCTGAGGGTGGTCGAGATTCAGGAAACGTAACGCGTCTTTACCCTTGAGTAACCTTCGGCCCTGGCGGTGGAAGGGCACCAGAGGTGTGGCTGGATCGAGCAATCGACAGAGGTGATTTCCGATTCGGGCCCATCGTCCGTGGATGCGGCCGTTGAGGCCCGCGTTGGTGAAAACTTGGCCGGATCCGAGGCGATAGCCGGGCTCGAGGATGATCCCCTGATCGTCCCAGATCGAGGTGAGCACCGGTCGCAGGCGTGCTTCTGACAGCTCGAGATCGGCAAGCTCACCCTCGAGGCGAATGGTCGGCAGAGACCGAAGCATCGGCAATGCGCCGGGGAGATTGGAGGCGGTGAAGAACACGAGGCGTGTGTCCCCGGATGGAAGAGCAATTCGAATCTCGACGTCATTTCCCTCGAGACGTGCAATCGCGGTTCCGGTCTTCTGCAGCGAGAGCTGCAATTCCAGGGCCGAACGAAGATCCTGGCCGGTCAAATGGCTGAGGTCGACCCTTTCTGCGGCCGAGCGCCCTGGCGAAATGAACGGGTGCCGGGAGTTGGCGCGCCACATGGCGCCCGGACCGAGTCGTTGCATGGTGGAACGAATGTCCATCCACTGAAGAAGTGTTGCTGTGGCGTGGAAGCAGGGTATGTCGAGCTCGCCACACAGTGAGCACGAGCACGATGCGAAGGCGCTCTTGCCGACATCCGAAATTCTGACCGTGGAGGCCGGAGAGATCAATTCGGATTCGAGATCCTCACCAGTCCAGGTAATTTTGGCGACCTTTCGATCCTGATAAAGGTGGTAGCCGCGCTCCGCGATCCCTCGCGGCAGCTTGCCGAGCACCTCGCCGGTGTGGATTTCGAACAGTCCTGACCGGGAGTTCTTCCGGCCGGGGGTGGGGTCGGACGTCATAGCCCATCAATATAGCAGGAACTCCCTTAAGATTCTCCAGGGAAACCGGGGTAATTCGGTGACCGAGATCAGAGGTATACAGAAGGGCTGAGGCAGCGCGCCCCTATCACGATCTCCTTTTCCCTTCTCTCCTTTTCTCCTCCGCTGCTCTGCTCTTCAGAGGGGCTTGCGAATCGGACCGGAGAGGGAGGCAAAGGCGAAGACGAGCACGATACCGAGAGTGCCGATTCCAAGCCACAGAGTCTCGGGACCGAGGTTCTGGTATATGGCCGTGCCGGCAATCGGACCGAGCACGAAAGCGGTGGAGAAGGCGAGTGAGAAGGCGCCCATGTATCGACCGACGGACCCGGAACCGGCCCGCTCTGCAACGACTGCGTTTGTGAAAGGCATGGAGAGCATCTCGCCGAATGTCAAGACGATCATCGACAGGACGGCGACGAAGCTCCAGGGCCCGAATGGGAGGAGAGCGAGTCCGGCGCAGACCATGAGCGCTCCGAGCCCGACCACGCGCATCCGGTCGTGACCCTCGACTGCCCGTACGAGGAGCATCTCAGTAGCAACGATGAGGCCGGCGTTGAGCGCCAGCAAAAGGCCGATCTGCCGTTCCGTCATTCCGAAGAACGACTGCAAATAGAGTGGCACGGTCGACCACACCTGAAAGAACGTCATAGCGAGCAGAATCACCAGGAACATCAGAGCCAGGAACGGCGGATCCCGCCAAGGAGAATCGTCACTGTTCTTGTCTCGGTTTCTCTCGAGTGTTCGCGCGACCGAGCCCGGCTTGAACGTGATCAAGAGCATGACCGCGGCGGCCCAGCAGGTGAGGGCATCGCCAACGAAAATCCAGCCGTATCCGTAGGCGGCGAGCATTCCCGCAACGGCTGGACCTACCGCCATCCCGAGATTGGCGGCGAGCCGAATCAGTGCAAAAGCTCGTGCTCGGTTTTCGGTTCCGCTGCTATGGGCGACCGCCGCCATCAGGGCGGGCCGAAACGCGTCCGAAATGACCGCCAACGAGAAGACGCCGGCGATCAGCGAGGGTAGACTCTCAAGCCGGATGAATACCAGGAATCCAACGCCGCTGAGAAAAAGCGATAGCTCCTGGACTTTCAACGGATCCATGCGGTCGGAGAGCCAGCCGCCGAGATAGGATCCGACCATCGAACCGAGGCCGAAACACCCTATGACCAGGCCAGCGCGAGCCGTGGGGAGCCCGAGATCGTGGGTCAGGTAGAGCGAGAGGAACGGCAACACCATGGTTCCCGAGCGGTTGACCAGTAGAGCGCCGGCGAGAAGCCACACGTCACGTGAAAGCCCCGAGAACGAGGCGCGGTAGGCGGATATCAGGCGTGCGAGCGGATGCATACAGGCCGTTCCATCACGACAGATTCCTCCTGCGTCGGGGCGAAGAGTCGAGATCCCATGGCGCGAGGGTGTCATTTTAACCGGTGATCGTTCCACTCTAACAAATGGCGGTCCGCTCGGCGTTATATGGGACACGACATAAAGTGTTTATTTTGAGCAATTTTAATTATTAATGATAAGTATACTATCAAATATATTATTTTTTTGTATTTTTGACTTGACAATCTTTGTAGCAGATTCTATATTATAGAACGTGAAGCAGACATGAAGGGAGGAAACACCATGGTTATGCTGACACGTTGGAATCCGGCGAATGGCTCGACGCAGTTTGCGCAGGGCATGGAGCGACTGTTCGACGAAATGGTCGGGCGCGGTCTGTGGAGGGACACGGAAGAGCGCCCTCTGCGCGGAAACTGGGTGCCCGCCATCAACATCCTCGAACGCGAGGATGCGATGGTGATCACCGCCGACCTTCCCGGCCTCTCGGCCGAGGACGTCGAGGTGACAGTTGAAGAGGGAACCCTCTCGCTGCGGGGCGAACGTCGGCTCGAAGAGGCGGGTGAGGGTGAGATCTACCACCGCGTCGAAAGGCTCTACGGGGTCTTTGAACGCACCTTCACGCTTCCCAACTCGATCGACGTCGACAAGATCGAAGCCCGTTTCAACAATGGTGAGATGGTTCTCACACTGCCGAAGCGCGAGGAGTCCAAGCCCCGCTCGGTGAAGATCAAGGTCGAGAGCTGACTCCTTTCCTCAGTTGAACTCGACGTTCAGAGCCCCGGGTTTGTCCCGGGGCTCTTTTTTTTCGCCAACACCCGGCGGCCGGGAATGGCGTCCGGTACACTACGCCGGTGACCGACAAACGCATCGCAATCGCCCTCGGGGCAGGCGCCGCCAAGGGCCTCGCCCACGTGGGCGTTCTTCGCGGTCTCGAGGAGGATGGGGTCGAGGTGGCAGCGATAGCCGGAACCTCGATGGGCTCGATCGTCGGTGCGCTCCATGCGAGCGGTATGGCCGCCGCAGAGCTGGAGGCGGTGTTTGCGTCGGTTGACTGGAAAAGACTCACCCGGATCATCGTCCGTTCGGTTGGAGGCGCCGCGTTTCGAGACTTGGTGCAGGAGACCATCGGCCGAGGAATGGTGGAAGACCTTGCGATACCGTATGCGGCGGTTGCCTGCAATCTTCAAAGCGGGGAGGAAGTCGTCCTGTCGCGAGGACGGTTGGCGGACGCGGTGCTCGCATCTTCATCGATTCCGGGCCTTCTCCCGCCGAGTGTCATTGAGGGCGTGACCCTGGTCGATGGCGGCATCGTGACCCCGGTCCCGGTCACCGCCGCGGCTGAAATGGGTCACGCGCCGGTCCTGGCGGTCAACGTCCTCCGACCGTCGTCGCCGCGAAGCTCTGTCAGTCCGGTCATCAGACGGCTGATTCGGGGTGCCGCTCCGACTCCTCTCCTCAAGCACATCGAGAAGTTCATCGCCGAGCATCCATTGCCGAAGGGACGAGTTGGTCGGGATTCCCAGAACCGGCTTGGTACCGTAATGCGCTCGTTCCACATTATGCAGAACCACCTCGCGGTGAAGGGTGAGCAAGCGGCCTTGCTCATCGAACCCCAAGTAGGTCAGATCGGGTGGTTCGAGTTCGAGCGCGCACCCGAGATCATGGCCGCAGGTTATGAGGCCTATCGCGAAGCCGGTGGTGTCTCAGCCGTACTCTGACCGCAGTCACAGATTCGAGCCGACGAAATCCCAGTTCACAAGCTCCCAGAAGTGCTCGAGATACTGCGGCCGGGCGTTCCGGTAATCGATGTAGTAGGCGTGCTCCCAGACATCGCAGGTCATGAGCGGCTTCCGCCCGTCGCGCAATGGGCAACCGGCGTTGCTGGTGGTGACGATGGCGAGGTCGCCCGAGGGCTCGGTCACCAGCCATGCCCAGCCCGATCCGAAATGGGTAGCTGCCGCCGCGGTGAACCTCTCGCGAAAGTCGGCGAAGCTCCCGAATGTGGAATCGATGCTGGCCGAAAGGGGCGCCGACGGCTCGCCCCCGCCGTTCGGGCTCAGGCAGAACCAGTAGAAGGTGTGATTCCAGACCTGGGCGGCGTTATTGAAAATGCCGCCCTCCGCCTTCTTGACGATCTCTTCGAGCGAGCTTCCCTCCCACTCCGTTCCCGCCACCAGACGGTTGAGATTATCGACGTAGGCGCGGTGATGTTTGCCGTGGTGATAGGCAAGGGTTTCGGCCGAGATGTGCGGAGCGAGAGCGTCGTTCGCAAACGGAAGATCGGGCAACTCGAAAGCCATGGTGTCCTCCCTGCTTGGATTTGGGTGCCCATTGTACATCCGCGGGTTGAGACCATGTTTATGAAAACACCACACAAGCAGCGACCAGTGCGCTCCGGTCTCGGTTGGGGAGATGGTTAGAACAGCCTGCGCGATTCCCGTTGGGCAAGGCGCAAACCGCCGGAGAATCGGTCCGGGACGTCGGCCGCCGGGCAGTCGGCGTTGAAGCCGCACCACGCACAGAGAATTCCCGGTCGAGCGGGGAACTCGCCGGATGCCTCGACCTCATTGGCGAGGTCGAGAAAACGATCCATAAGCTGGCGGGCCCTCACGCGGTCTACCCTCTGCCAGCGGGTGGTACCGTGGCGCAAGTAGTGGTATCCGGCCAGCGCCTCTTCTTCGTCGAACTGTTCGAGAACGCAGGCGGCATAAAGAGGGGCCTGCAGCCCTTCGGAGAACTCGGCGCCGTTCCCCTCGGTCTTTGACGTCTTGTAGTCGATTACGAAGAGGCGACCCTGCTCCGTTCGTCCGACGCGGTCAGCGAAACCGGTGAAAACGATCGAGTTCGACAACCGGACCGACAGGCGCTGTTCAAGGGATAACGTGAGGCTGCGGTCGCGGGCGAAGGTATCGCCATAGAATTGGCACAGCATTTCGCGGCCGAGCTGCAGGTAGTCTGCCTCGTCGTCATCGACCCGGACAATGGCAATCGAGTCGTCCTTTCCAGTCGCCCACCGGTCCGCGAACCGTTCCAACATCGCGGCTTCATCAGGTTCCGATCCGCGTTCGCGTTCCGCATACAGCCATTCGAGGATGTCGTGAACTTTGCTACCGAGGTGTGACTCGATCGAGCGGAAGGCCTCCTTGAGGCCCTGGAGATACCTGTATCTGTAGCGAAGGGGACACTGGTCGAAGCATTTGACTCGGGAAAAGGAGTAGACATTGCTTGGTGTCGGGGAGAGTTTCGGTTCCTTCATTGGCGGAAGTCTAACCCAGCATTGAATTAGGAATTAGGAGTTAGGAATTAGGAATTCCCATCCACCCGCCCCGCTCGACAAAACGCATTGCCGGATGGGCGGGTGGCATTCCTAATTCCTCATTCCTGATTCCTAATTCGTCAGACTGGATTGGGTATATCCACAAACTCCACATCCAGCCCGTGGTGATCGACGATCCACCGTCCGAGCGCCCTGACGCCAAATTTCTCAGTTGCATAGTGGCCGGCTGCGACGTAGTGCACGCCGTCCTCTGCTGCCTGGTGCATGACCCACTCGGTGGCCTCGCCGGTTACGTAAGCGTCGAGCCCTGAAGCCACCGCCTGGTGGTACTCCCGCTGAGCGCCTCCGGTCACGACGCCGACAGAAGACACGATCCGATCCCCGCCCGGAAAGACCTGGGGCTCTCGATCGCAGATTTCAGCGATGGCGGAGAAGAACTCATTGGCCTCCACCGCCTGCGGGAAGACTCCACACACCCCGGCCGGGGCTCCCTGGTGCATGCCGAAGCCCTCAAGCTCCTCGAGACCGAGCCTGCGTGCGAGCTGGGCGGCGTTGCCGAGCTCGAGGTGACGATCCAGCGGCAGGTGGTAGGCGATCAGTGAAATGCGGTTTTCCAGCAGAAGACGGATCCGTTCGCGAAAGGAACCGATGATCCGTTGTGCCTCGGAAGCGTTCCACAGGATGCCGTGATGCACGATTATGGCGTCTGCTTGGCGGTCAATCGCCTCGGCGAAGAGGGCACGCGACGCGGAGACCGCGGTGACGATCCGCTCAACCTCGGGCGCGCCTTCGACCTGCAGCCCGTTGGGGCAGTAATCGGCGGTGCCCTCGGCTTCCAGAAGCTCGTCAAGTTCGGCTACGAGTTGAAGAAGGTCCACGGCTCAGATAGTAACCCAGCCCACGGGTTTGGATGCGGTTCGACTGTAAAATGGCTGAGATCGTGCCTTTTCATCGATTCAAGACCATCTGCACCATCGTAGTGGTCGCGCTTCTGATTCCAGCGTGTGGAGGAGGTCCAGCACGTGAGGACACGGTCTTCACGGTGCGGATGGTCGCCGCCCGAACGATCCCCGGCCACTGGGAGGTCTCGGCGGAGCGCGGATTGGATCGCATCAGCGCCGAACTCGAAGCCGATGTCGCGAGAATCCAGGTGGATCATCCGAAGAACGAACGCGGGCTGCTGGCTGACATGGGCCGGGGCGGGATCGACCTCGTATTCTGTGTTGGCGGTTTCGCGGAGGCGTCGGTCTACTCGGCAGCGATCGAGTTCCCGAGGACGGTGTACGTGGTGCTGCCCGGTCGGGCGCGCGCCGACAACGTCGCAGGAATCGAGTTTGTTCCAGAGGAGGCCGGTTATCTTGCCGGTGCGGTGGCTGGTGCCCTTGCCGCCGACGGGCCTTTAGGGATTCTCCACGGTAGCGGCCGACCTTGGCTCGAGCCACTCGAAGAGGGTTACATTGCCGGGTTCAGGAGTCATCGGCGGAAAGCGAAGATCGTGGCGGGGGAGGGAGTTGATGGCGCCTGGCAGTTGGCCGCCGCCGGGGCCCTCGTTTCTCTGTACGCCACCGACCGGCCCGATCCACAGGTTCTGGCAGCCGTTCACGACTCCGGGATTCGCCTGGTGGCTGCGGATCCCGAACTGTGGCGATTCGAGACCGACACCGTCGTGGCGACGGTCGATCTCGACGTTGCCGAATCCATGGTGAGAGTCGCCCGCGAAGTTCGCGACGGGACCTTCGAAGGCCGGGTTTTTTCGTTCGACCTCGGTTCCGGAGTCCTCGACGTGGTGCTCAACCCGGCGCTGGCGGCAGATGAACTCGCTGTTGCAGACGAGGCTCTGGGGACAGCCCGCGCGGAGATTACAGCCGGGCTTGTCGAGTTCGATGAATTGGGCCTGTGATTCCAGAATTCAGAACTCACCGACAGCAGCGATCTGCGGCCGGAGTCGTGGGGATCGCGGACCCGGCGCATCAGGGTCGGGCCGGAGAGGTTGGGAGGGAGGCTTTACGGCCGCTCGCTGGTGGCGGGGAGTCACGACGCTCGAAGGGCGTCAGTAACTCCGAATTCGGATCCCAGGGCCCTTGACAATTTTCGATTCTGGATTTAATGTAGCAAGTATGTTACACGTGTAGCATGAACGAAAGGAGACGAAACCTTGACTGCCGATGACCTGCCGCAGCTGACCTCGCCCGAGCTCGAGATCATGAAAGTCCTGTGGAGATCCGAAGGGTTGAGTGCGCGGGAGATTCACGAGCACCTGGGCGAGCGTCTGAACTGGGCCTACTCGACGACTCGCACGACCGTCGAGCGAATGGTTCGAAAAAGGCTGGTCGAGAAGCGAGCGTTTCACGGCCTTCACCTGTACTCCGCATCGGTATCTCGCGCCGCCGGCCTTGCGCGGCTGGTGCGCGATTTCGCGTCTCAGGTGCTGGAGTCGAGTTACGTGCCCGTGGTTTCCCTCTTCGCTGACGGCGGGAATCTCACCGACGACGAGATTCGAGAGCTCCGACGTTTGCTCGACAACCAAGGCAGCGTCGACAGGAATTGACAATGGAGTACGCCCTCGGCATGGCTTCATCGTGGATCGACCTGCTTTTGACTCAAAGCATCAATGCAAGCGTGATATTCCTCGTTGTTCTCGGTGCCGCCCGCCTTCTACGTGGACGCGGACCGTCCGTTCACGTGGCCCTGTGGACCCTCGTCTTCGTCAGACTGTTCCTGCCACCGTCCCTTGCCCACCCGTGGAGCTCCGGAGCTCTGATCTACCATTTCCTCGAACCTCAAGCGGCCGCTTCGTCTTTCCAATTTTCGGCATCCGATCTGATGGACGGAGCGAGGAGCGGAAACGGCGTGGTCATCGACGCCGCCATTTCGGAGCCGAGACTCAAGACGCTGGGCCTCGGCATCGCGTGGCTGGTCGGATCGACAGTCGTGATGGTTTTTTTCAGACGCCGCCTTGCACCCTTTCGCCGACAGCTTCGAGGAGCCGGGCCGGTGCACGATCCGCTGGCCCTCGACCTGGTCGACCGGTGGCGTTGCCGCCTGGGGATCAGCCGCCGGGTCCGAATCGTGACCTCGCCGGACCGGTTCACTCCGTTCACTCTCGGGGTGGTGCGTCCGGTGATCTTCGTGCCGGAATCGATCATTTCGGATCACGGTTCGATCGAGTCGGTCATCGCACACGAAATGGCGCATGTGGCGCGAGGGGATGCTCTGTGGCTCGGTCTGCAACACCTCGTACACGCCGCATTTTTCTTTCACCCGCTGGTCTGGATTGCTGGCGCGCGGCTCGACTCCGCGCGAGAGAAGCTGTGCGACGCTACGGTCGTCGCGGCAGGCCGCATCAGCGCTCGAACCTATGTGGGAGGCCTCCTCAACGTGCTCCAGCTCGACCTGCAGGGGGTTGGGGCGCCCACCATGACCTCGCGAAAAAGGAGGATTGACTTGCGAATAAGAAGCGTTCTGGCAAGCGCCGGCGCCCCTCGCCCGAGGCCGGCGGCAGCCACGGCAGTTGTGTTTCTGATCGGTATCTTCGTATTGCCCCTGGGGCCGGGTGGAGCGGTGGTATCAGGTGATGAGTCGTCGCCCCGACCCTCTGGCGAGAACCGGCTCGCATCGAACCGGGACGTGTTGGACTTCGAGAACCCGTTGCCCGGAAGTCGCGTCACGTGGCGATGGGGCAAGGGCCTGGATCCGTGGACCAAGGAAGTGGTTTTCCACCGAGGTATCGATGTCGCGGCCAAGGCGGGAACCGTGGTGCGCGCACCCGCCGACGGAGTGATCGTTGTCGCGACCGAACACTTCGAGGAGTCACCGGCATCGGGTACCGTGATTCTCATCGACCATGGGGACGGTTGGACCACGTTCTTCGCCCACCTCGGCTCGCTAGAGGTGCCTGAAAAACAGAAGGTCTCGAAAAACGATGTGATTGCGACGGTCGGGTCGACCGGAAAATCGACCGGCCCGCACCTCCACTTCGAAATCCGCCATGACGGGGAGCACGTCAACCCCGCCGAATTCGTCAACGATTGGAAGTGAGACGACTTTCGATTTGCAATTCCGTAATTTCTTCGAACCGTCCTGTTGAGCATTGCCACAGACAGATGAACACAGGTCCGCACAGAAGAAAACATTTGTGTGGATCTGTGTGATCTGTGGGCTAATCAGGACTCGGAACATCCAATATCCAACATCGAATATCAGGCGTCCGTAACCGGAAGAAGCGTTCATCGATTATCATCTCTCGTGAGGAGGAGCGGGATGGTAGTCACCGTTTGGCACAATCCGCGCTGAAGCAAGTCCAGGCAGGCGGTCAGCCTGCTTCGTGAACTCGGCGTTGAGCCGGAGATAGTGCGATACCTCGAGAAACCGCCCACGGTGAAAGAGTTGACACGCGTCCTCGGCATGCTCGGTATGGAGCCGCGTGACCTGATGCGAGAGAAAGAGGCCGAGTACAAGGATCTCGGTCTCGGGGACGGATCGAAGAACCGGCGGCAGCTCATCGCCGCGATGGTCGAGCATCCTCGTCTCATCGAGCGGCCGGTCGCCATCTCCGGAGACCGGGCGGTTCTCGGCCGGCCGACGGAAAAGGTACTCGAACTGATTTAGAGCAACGATTCCCAGACGGATTCAATCCTTCGGAAGACCGCGTCCCAGGTGAATTGCGCCAGGACCTCGGGCATGATCGCCATCGGATCGCCGACCGGCGGTGCATCGAGGCTGCGGTCGATCGCATCTTCGAGTCGATCGACGAATGCCGGCAGGTCCTCCTCGCGAGGCCGGTCGATTGCCTCGAGTCGTGGCGGCGCAACGCTCATAAGAAGGTCGCCGAAGCGGGGTGCGAGCTCCTCCGAAACGACCGAGAGGTCGGTCGCCACAAGCCGACAACCGCAGGCAAGAGCTTCGACCAGCACCAGCGGCAAACCCTCGAAAAACGAGGGCAGGACACAGACGGTGGATCGCCGGGCGATCTCCGCCAGCTCGGGCTGCGAAAGCAGGCCGTGCTGTACGACAGAGGGAGTCATCAGGTTCATGCGGATTTGCAGACTTTCTGCCTCCGAGCCGGAGCCGCCTCCGACCACGTGCAGTTTCACTCCGGGACGCCGTTGCGTGATCCGCTCGAATGCGTCGAGAAGCCACGGCAGTCCCTTGGCGGCGCTGTATTTGCCGACGTAGAGAAGGGCTGGAGGACCGGGATCGGATTCGGTTCCGAAGAACAGGTCCTCGCGGTATCCGGCGCCGACCACGTGGATGCGATCGCTGGCAACTCCCAGGCAATGCTCGAGCTCTTCGGCGTGGCCGCGATGAAGCACGGCGAAAGCGTCAGCACGTGAACAGCCGCGACGCACCGATTCGGCGAGGTGGGGGCAAAGCTCCATTTGACGCATTCCGGTCGCGTGGCAGTGCACGAGAAGCCGGACATCTGGAGCGACATCCTTGAGGAGACTGGACATCAACCACACGTGGTGGGCGTGGACGAGGTCGGGCTTGAATTCGTCGATGGCAGCCCGCAGGTGACCGGACCAGGCGCGTCGATAGATGGAGAGCTGATCCTCATCGAGAGCCGAAAAACGAGTGCTCGGGTAAGGCATGATATCGCTCATCCCGGGCACGGCGAAATCGAGCGGCTGCCAGCCGAAAATCAGAGGGTAGATGCGCCCGGCGGAAAGGCCTCCGACCTCCGGTTGAGGGTCGTCGAGAGGCACACCGACCACAGCGCGCTGATCGTAACCCGCAACAGCCGCGTGGCGGACGGTGGAATCGAGGGTGATTCCGCTACCGGTCAAGGATGGACGTTGCGAAAGGGCGTGTAGTATGCGCACTGATGAATTATGGCTTGAGAACAATGAAAATTGAATTCCGCCCCCCTCCGCGAGACTGTTCCAAGAATGGGATCCGTAGCACCGCTCCAGGATGAGATCGGGCAGAGATCACCACCGTCGTACTCCGCATCTCGAAATATGGGATCCTGTTTTGCAGGTTCCCGAATTGGAGGGGAGGCACCATGGAAAACCTCAAAGACGAGCTGGTGGAGCTCTGGTTCGGGGAAAACCTGGACGACGCAGAGGTCGCACGGGCCAAGGCAGATTTGTGGTGGGGTCACCGTACCGAGACGGATGACCTCCTGCAGGTGCGGTTCGGTGCGGCGGCGTCTGCTGCCGCCGCCGGAGTCCTCGATCATTGGAGCGGGTCTCCGCGTGGCCGGTTGGCCCTGATCCTGCTGCTCGATCAGGTGCCGCGTGCGATTCACCGGGGCAGGCCGGCTGCATTTTCCCAGGACGGCGACGCGCGCCGGGTGGCCCGGCAGGGCCTCGAGTCGGGTGCGGACAAGCTCTTGAGGCCGATTGAGCGGCTGTTCTTCTACCTGCCATTCGAGCACTCGGAGGACCTTGCTGATCAAGATTTAAGCGTCGCGTTGATTCGCGATCTGGCGGAGGCGGTGCCGCCGGAGCACCGCACAACCTTTGAAGAATTTGTTGACTTTGCGGAACGGCACCGCGAGGTGATCTCGCGCTTCGGGCGATTCCCGCACCGCAATGCCACCCTCGGGCGCGAGTCGACGCCGGAAGAAAAGGCGTTCCTGGAACAACCCGGTTCCTCGTTCTGAGCAGGGGGGGGAAATCCGAGATCCGAATTCCGATTTCCTCTCTAGCCCGGACTGTTCATGAGGCTTTGTCGCGAGGACGGTGAGGTGCTGCGACCAGTGGAGTTTGCGATCCAAGGGGCGCGGAGGCGTAATTGGCGGTGCGTCGAGCACCCCGAGGCGAGCAAACACCGCTGGGTGCGGCGCATCGCCGGCCGCAGCAGGAGCTTCATGAATTGTCCGGGCTATACTGTGCCGATGGCACGTAAGCGCGCAAAACCGGAGGCCTGTACGCTGTGCGACGGGACCGGGTGGATCCTCGCCGAAGAGGATGGCGTTGAGCTCGTTCGGCGATGCGAATGTGCCGAGGGTGTGCTGCGGGCCAGGCTCCTCAGGCAGGCCGGCATTCCGTCTCGCTACCGTCACTGTTCGCTCGAGAACTTCGAGCTCTGGAATCCCGAAGACCCGACTCTCGCCAAGACTCTGCGAGCAGTTCAAGAGTTTGTTGACCTCTTTCCAGCTGGTGATAAGGGCATTCTCCTGATGGGAGCGGTTGGCACCGGCAAGACCCACTTGGCGGTGGCGGCCCTACAGCAGATCATGCGCGAAAAGAACCCGCCAGTGCATGGGCGATTCGCGGATTTCACCGCTCTCGTACTCGAAATCCAGATGACTTTTGACGGATCAGGCTCGAGCCGCGAGATCCTTCGCCCGCTGATCGAAGCGGATCTGCTGGTGCTCGACGAGTTAGGTGCGGGGAAGACCACCCCGTGGGTGATGGATCTGCTCTATTACCTGGTCAACACCCGGTATCTCGAGGATCGGGTGACCATTTTCACCACCAACTTCTCCGATTTCCCGCGCGGTCAGAGTGAATCGCTGACCGACCGGGTTTCGGCCCGCATCCGCTCGAGGCTTTACGAAATGTGCCGCCGCCTCGAGCTCCGTGGCCGCGATTACCGCGCCGAGCGCCTCGCCTCCCGCGAGGGGGGCCTCCGTCTGTGAAGGGCTGGCGGCTACTCGTCCTTCCGATGATTGTCGTCGGCTGCGCCAGCGCACCGCCGGGTACGGAAACGCCTCGGTCGCCGACGCCGACGGCATCGCAATCGCCTCCACCGACACTCACGACGGTTCCGCCCATGCCGATCCCAGTTCCCACTGTGCCGCCGCCAGCTGCGCTGCCGTCCCGAGACACCGATCCGCCACTGATTCGCGTGCTGCTCCAGCGTTCGACCGGCACCGTCGAGTTGCCGCAGCCCGGGAGGGCCTACCGTGTGACCACCGGAGGACGGGGGGCGTGGTTGTGGGGCCCGTTGAGGCTCCGTTCAGTCGACTCGGGAGGTCGCCGGTGGCAGGTGGGAGCCTGGCGAGATCCTGCCAACGCGACCGCCGCAGCCAACAGGGTGCGGGGGGCATTTGGAGATGCGGTTGAAGTTGCTGAAGAACAGACTGCGAATGGCCTGATCAGGGTTCAGGTTGGCTGGCCGTCGACCGAGCCTGCGGATCCGGGGGCCGAGCTCATCGCGCTCGGGTTTGACGGAATATACCCTGTGGCGGCGACGGGAGTGTTGCGCATCGAGGATTCAGTCGGAGGTTCGATTACCAGCGACACCGATGTTCTGATCGAACCGGCCGGAGACTGGCCAGTGGTGGTCGGAGGCTGGCGCCGATATCGCGGTCGGGTGCGGGCTCGGGCAGTCGGCGAGGAAACCCTGGTGATCAACGAGCTCAACATGGAGAGCTACCTCAAGGGCGTGGTGCCGGTCGAGATGGGTCCCTCAGCATTTCCCGAACTCGAGGCGCTCAAGGCTCAGGCGGTGGCGGCGCGCACCTATGCCGTGGCCCACCTCGGTGACCATGACGACGAAGGTTGGGATCTCTGCGCGACGCCGGCCTGTCAGGCCTACTACGGGAGAAGTGCAGAACACCAACTGTCGAATCGCGCGGTGGATGAGACGGCCGGGCTGGTGGCGGCGTTTCACGACATTCCCATCGATGCGATGTTCAGTTCGACCTGCGGCGGTCATACCGAGGACGCCGCAGTCCTCTTCGAAGATCGCGCACAACCCTATCTGGTTGGCGTTCCCTGCGCGTGGGATCGTCCGCTGCGTTTGATCGGTAATACGCCATCGGGAGGGTGGATAAACTCGACCGCATTCTCGGCAACGGTTGCCCTCGAAGTCCTGGATCTCGAGCCCGGTGCGACACCGAAAGAAATACTCGATCGGGTTCTCGAGGAGAGTGGAGTCAGGCGCGACACGCCGCCACCGGTCGATCCGGAATCGTTCGCGGTCGCGATTCTCAGAGCGGTGGACGTCAATCCGCCGGAGGGAATCGCGCCGACGGTGAACGGTCTCGACCGGCTCCTCTTCCTGGCGGACCTTTTCAAGAAACCACTCGATCCGCCAACCGACCGGAACAGCGATCTCTGGCCCGCGGCGGCGGCGCTGACGGCACTCGAGTTGCGGGGCCATGTTTCGCGCGACAACGGCGAGGCGGTTCCTCGGCCAGACGGGGCGGGGATCTTCCCGCGTCGTGCCGAACATGGTGAGGATCTGCCGTCTCCGCTGCCGTTGTGGGAGCAGTGGAGCGGTGGTTTCCGACGGCTGGCCACTACCGAGGCCCTGCCGGGGACGGCGCTCGAGAGGTTGCGGGTCGGCGACCGGGTGGTTGCCCTGGTGGTGCGCCGGTCCGGTGGTGACGGCGAGGCTGACCGGCGCTCGGCGTGGCGTGAGTGGGTGCGCGAGAAAACATGGACGGAATTGCAGAAGCTGACGGGAATACCGAATCTGCAGCGCCTCACCGTAACCCGTCGCTCGAAATCGGGCAGGGTTGTCGGCTTGGCCGCAGTCGGGACCGATGGGAGGACCAAGGATTGGTCCGGGTTCGAAATCCGGCGGGTGCTCGAGCTGCCTGAAACACTCTTCGCGATGCATCATCGAAGAGATCCGGACGGCGAACGCATCGTTCGCTTCCTCGGTCGCGGTTGGGGGCACGGTGTCGGCCTGTGCCAGAACGGATCGTACGGTTTGGCGAGGGCCGGAATGACCTTCGATCGGATTCTCGGCCACTATTACACGGGTATCGAAATCATTCGTTGGGACGGCGAGTTGCCGGTCCAGCGCCAATAGGGGAGGAATGGTGGACTTCGAGCTCAGCCAGGACCAGCAGGCTATTCGTGACATGGTTCGAGAGTTCGCGCGCAAGGAGATCGCTCCGTATGCGCTCGAATGGGACGAGAAGCAGCACTTTCCTCGGGAGCTGTTTTCGCAGCTCGGCGAGCTCGGGCTGCTCGGGATTCTGATCCCGGAAGATCTGGGCGGCGCCGGCCTCGGGTACGTCGAGTACGTGACTGTCCTCGAAGAGATCGGCGCGGCTGACGGTTCGATCGGCCTTTCGGTTGCGGCGCATAACTCGTTGTGCACCAATCATCTCTATCTCTTCGGTTCGGAAGAGCTCAAGCGAAGATTCGTGCCGAAGCTCGCGTCCGGGGAATGGATCGGTGCGTGGGGCCTGACGGAGCCACAGGCTGGATCGGATGCCGGCGGTACCCGGGCGACTGCGGTACGCGAAGGCAACGAGTGGATCCTCAACGGCTCCAAGACCTTCATCACCCATGCGTCGGTGGGGGATGCGGCGGTACTGGTCGCGAGGACATCCGACGAGGGGAGCCACCACGGGATCTCGGCCTTTTTCGTGCCCTTCGATCGCCCGGGAGTCTCGCCCGGGAAGAAGGAGAACAAGCTCGGTATGCGCGCTTCCGACACCTCGTCGTTGGTGCTCGAGGACTGTCGGGTGCCCGAAGGCTACCTGCTCGGCTCGGAGGGGGAGGGCTTCGTACAGGCGATGAAGGTCCTCGACGGTGGTCGCATTTCAATAGCTGCGTTGTCGGTAGGAATCGCCCGCGGCGCCCTGGACGCCACATTGAGTTACTCGACCGTCCGCGAGCAGTTCGGGAAACCGATTTCGGCCTTCCAGCTCACCCGGGCGAAGCTCGCCGATATGGCGACCAGTGTCGATGCGGCGCGCCTCCTCACGCTGCGCTCGGCGGCGATGAAGGATCGAGGGATGACGACGACCCGCGAGTCGGCTATGGCCAAGGTCTACGCGTCCGAGGTCGCGGTAGCAGTTGCCGAGGAGGCGGTGCAGATCCACGGAGGCTATGGCTACACGAAGGAGTACCCGGTCGAACGTGCGTGGCGCGACGCGAAGCTGTGCACGATCGGAGAAGGCACCTCCGAGATCCAGCGCATGGTGATCGCTCGGGAACTCTTGAAGAACACCGGAGAAGGGCGATGACCGATTCGCCGGTACTCGATCACATCGGCGTGGCGGTCCAGTCGATCGACAGCGGTGCCGCAGTCTACGAAATCGTAGGCATCGAGGTCGAGGGCACCGAGGAAGTACCCGAACAGGGGGTGAGAGTCGCGTTCCTTCCGGTCGGTGAGACGCGGATCGAGCTGCTGGAGCCGATTGGCGAAGACTCCCCGGTTGCACACCACTTGGAACGCCGGGGTGCCGGTCTGCACCACATCTGCTTTCGGGTATCGGATATCCGTTCGGCAATGGCGCGGCTCTCGGCTGAAGGCTATGACCTGCTTTCGGACGAGCCCCAGCAGGGTGCCGACGGTTGTCTGGTGTGCTTCGTTCACCCGAAATCCGCTGGCGGCGTCCTGATCGAGCTCTCGCAGCGCGCAGTAGTGACTTCATGAAGGATGCGGGATAGTCTCGAATGGTGAACGACGTCGGAGAGGGTTCGCTGGTCATCCTTCACTGTGGGAATCCGCGTGAAAAGATGTGGGGCATCCTGCGGCGTCTCGACGCCGTGGGAGCAGTAGTCCGTGGCCTCGATCTCGATTCGGTCGAGGACTGGCTCCGTCAGGAGAGGGCTGGTGACGAGCAGCTGATCGGTCCGACCACCTTTTTCGTGCCGATTGGCAGGATCGTGCGGATCGATCTCGACGAGACCAACCAGGTCATCGAGAGTTACGGTGATCGATACAGATCGGCTTGCGGTCGCGACGTGCGTGATGCTCTCTTGGGAGGCGGCGAATCAGAGGCGTGAAACTGCGCCGGTTGGTGATGCCGATCCTCCTTGCGGGGGCCTCTCTGTGGAGCGTACCCGCGACCGCCCAATACGAAGGTCGGGTCGATGTCAACGCGGTCGTAGTGCCGGTGACCGTGCGCGACGGCAAAGGTCGGGTGGTCACAGGGGTAGCGCGCAAGCGCTTCAAGCTCCGTGTGGACGGTCTCGGGGTTCCGATCCGTGACCTCGATCTCGAAAGTGACCTGCCGATCAGTCTCGGTTTCATCCTCGACACCTCGGGCTCGATGATGGGTCGGAAGATGAGCGGGAGCCAGGAGCTGGTGATGGCATTCCTCGAACATCGGCGTCCTGAGGACCAGATCGCCCTTTGGACGTTCGGTGACAACCGGGTGCTGGAGCGCTTTCCGTTCGGCATGGGGTGGTACCTGTTGCCGAGAGTGCTGGAAACACTGAAGCCGTGGAGCACGACAGCCCTTTACGACATGGTCCTGAGGGTTCCCGAAGTGCTCGAGAAGGCGCGCCACCATCGACGCGCGGCCATTCTGCTCACCGACGGGGTGGACAACGCATCGCGGATCAGCGCCGAAGAGGCGACGGCGGTGGCGCGTCGCCTCGAGACCCCGATCTACGTACTCGGAGTCGAGCCTCCATCCCCGACGGACACGGTCGAAGGCCCCTCGTTCGAGGAGATACTGACGCTGATTGCCGATGCGTCGGGAGGGCACTATCGGCGGATTCCCCGGGCCGAGCAAATGCCCGAAGTCGTAGATGAACTCCTGCACGAACTTTCATCGCGCTACATACTGACCTTCGTGACCTCTGGAGTCGGGCAGCGAAAATGGCGGACCCTCGAGGTCACCGTGGAGGGTTACGACGCCACCACCCGCTCCGGATACATGGGGACGCTTCCGTAACGGCGAGCTCGCATTTCGAAATTCGAATTTCGGATTTCGAATTTGTCGAAGCCACGCGATAACGGGTTTCAGTGCACGGCAAGCGCTGATATTTCAGAGAAGAATGAAGAATCTTTTCCGTAATCTGCAGTGAAGTCACAGTTATTGTGCGCTGCATCACTCGAATAGACCACGATTAAGTGATGGAACCTCAAGATCTTGGCCAGTCCCAACCGACAAATTGATGTATCTTGAGGTACAATAAATAGCAGGGAAGGAAAAGCGAATTCGATTGATTAAGCAAGGGAATTCCCGCGGAGGTATGCATGCGTAAGGCTCTCTTAGTTCTCGGTATCTGCATTCTGGCGACCCCGGCTTGGGCCGGCGGTGGATACAGCCTGTTCGGGTCGTATGCTGAAGTCAACGACGACGGTCAGACTGGCGGTTTGGGCGTGCGGCTGACTCTCGGCGGTACGAGGTGGGTCGGTGATCTCTCCTTCACCTGGTACCCGAGCGTCTCGAATGTTGACACCATTACCGGATATAGGGGCAAGGTGCAGGTGATGCCTGCTGAACTCGGCGCTCGATACCTGTTCAACCCCTATAACAAGTTCATGCCCTATGTGGGCGGTGGGGTATCGCTGATGTACACCTCCGTCGATAACGCCAGCGCCAAAAACGGCCTCGGATTCTACGGCCTCCTCGGCTTCAATCTCGGCACGCATCGAACCAAGTTTTTTGCCGAAGCGGTGTATCGCTGGGCGGAGTCGGACGTGACCTATGGCACGCCTGCCAGCAGTGTGAAGGGGACGATGGACGTCGGTGGATTCGGCGTCAATGCGGGAGTCATCTATACGTTCTGAGATAGTCGACAACAGGCAGAGATTTGATTCAGATAAACAGCCGACCGGTTCGGGTCGGCTGTTTGTTTTGATGGACGAACCGAACCGGATCATGCGGATGGCCGACCCGCCCGAGGTCGTCAGATCAGTCAGTCGTCCTCGACCACAACCGCGGTGCCGTAGGCCAGCAGCTCTGCTGCGCCTGTCATCAGCATCGAGGTGGCGAAACGGGTGCAGATCACCGCGTTCGCCCCCAGGGCTTCGGCGTCCTCGACCATTCGGTCGAGAGCCTGCTCCCGTGACTCGGCCATCATTTTTGTGTACTCGGACACCTCGCCTCCGACCAGGGTCCGCAGAACGGCCATCACATCCTTGCCGACGTGACGGGCGCGGATCGTGTTGCCGCGAACCAGGCCGAGGGTCCGAATGATATGCATGCCCGCAATCTTGTCATCAGAGACAACGATCATTTCTCCACCTCCCGGTAAGGGTCGGTTTGTGCGGTCCGCAGCCGGTCGAGCAGTACCGAGAGGAACAGGAGTACAAGGGCGCTGAGTCCACCGAACACCAGGAAACGTTCCATCAGGTTTTCAGATCCCTGCCAGAACTGCCATAACGCAAAGCCCGCCAAGGCCACGGCCCAGATGATGGCTACAACCCAGCCGGTTCCTCGGGCGGCAAGGCTCAAACCCGTCTTCGGCCGCTCGTCCCACTGGGAATCATCTGGCCGGGAGAACTCAGTGGACATCGCCGCTTCCCTCAATGTCCGGAGTTCGTCGATCAGTCCGCGGCAATACGTACAGTCCTCGAGATGAATGCGGACCCTTTGCTCGGCGGCCTGGGTCAACTCGCCGTCGATATATCCGGAGATCAACGTCTCGTCAAAGCTCGCAGGGCAGCGATCAGTCATCCGTAGCCTCCCCGGTGCCGCTCCTGTGCCTCCGCACCTCTTCCTGTAACAGGCGTCGGGCTCGGTGCAGGCGCGACATCACCGTTCCTCTCGGTATCTTGAGAGTCTTCGCGATTTCCGCGTAAGACAGGTCTTGGTAGTCGCGCAGAACCAGGACCTCGCGATATCGAGGGTGGATTCTCTGGAGACATTGCCAGACCAGAGCCTGAAGCTCACGCCGCGAGGCTTGTGCCTCGGGATCGGGTGCGGTGTCCCGGGGCTCGAAGCGCAGGACGTCATCCGCAGGTTCGAGCGATTCGGTTTTTCGCACCCGGAGACGTCTCGCGCGGTCCCGCACCAGATTACGCACGATACGCAACAGCCATGGGCGGACCGGTCGCGAAGCATCAAATCGACCGAGGGAACGAAAGAACCGAACCATCGCATCCTGGGCCACGTCGAGCGCATCGTCGGGGTGGCCGATAAGCTGCAGAGCAAAGATGTAGGCCTGTTGCCGACAGCTCCGGGCGAGCTCATCCAACGCGTCAACGTCACCCTTTTGAGCGAGTATCACAGTCTGCGCCTCGCTCGGAGGCGACAGTGCAACGGCTGCCGGAGTGGGCCGCGGGCCGGTCATGGCAATGCTCACGCCCTCCCTTACGCGCCCGAGGAACTCTTATTCCACCGGGTTTCGAGCACCTTCACCGCCGCTTCGTAGCCCTCTCCGTCAATTTCGTCGAAGTGTGCCTCCTTGTGGGAATCAATGTCGAGCACTCCTGTCACCTGGCCGTCCGGACCGTGAATCGGGACGACGACCTCGGAACGGCTGCGACTGTCACACGGAATGTGGCCGGGAAATGCGTGCACATCTCGCACGATCTGGGTCTTGTTGCTGTCGATCGCAGCCCAGCACACGCCCACGTGGCGCTCGAGCACCAGGCACGCCACCGGGCCCTGGTACGCATCCACCACCAGCTCTCCATTCTTGAGAAAGTAGAAGCCGGTCCAAGAGACCCCGGGCACCTTGTGGTGGAGCAGCGCTGCGGCCGTGGCGCAGTGGGCGCTGCGATCTTCGGTCTTCTCGATCAGCTCCTCGAGCTGCTTGGCGATGCGCTTGAAACGGTCGAGACGACTTTGGTCGGTCATGGCTGTTTCTCGCAATTAGGAATTAGGAATTAGGAATGAGGAATTCCCACCCGACCTCCCGAACTCGACACGGGTGCGTGGATGGCATTCCTCATTCCTCATTCCTCATTCATCATTCCTCATTTTTCTACATCTCCTCCGGGATCGGTATTCCGAGAAGCTGTTCGAGCAGGATCTCCATCTCCGAGTCGAAGAGCGTGAACACTGCTCGCCGCAACCTCCTCATTTCGGCATCGTCCTCAGGTACGACCGGGTGCGCGTGGTAGAGGCGATGGAAGAGCTGGGCCAGCTCGTGCGTGTGTTGGGCCAGCAGAGAAAACTCGAGATGCATCACGGACTGGCCGACGACCTCTTGCCGGAGGGCACATTGCAGGATCATCTCCCACAGGTCGTCGTCGATCTCGGTCCCGAGCAGGCGATCGATTTCGTCTCCCTCGAGCCGCCCCTCTCCACGGCGCTCGGCGAGCTTGTCGAAAACCTTCCGTGCTCGCACCGCTGAGTACTGGAGATAGGGTCCGGTGTCACCTTCGAACGCGAGGGCGTCGTCGAAATCGAAGGCGAGAACGCGGTTGCGCGACTGGCGTGCCATCAGGTACCGCAATGCACCGACGGCGATCGCCCGGGCGCGATCAGCGACGTCTGCCGGCGTTCCAGTGCCGTCGAAGCGCGACACGATCGCGTCCTCCGCCGCATCGGTCAGGACGTCGAGAAACTCGTCCGCCTTGACCCCGATACCCCGGCGGCCCGACATCTCGACATAGGATTTTCCCATTTCCTCATCGCTCAAACCGAAGGAGCTCTCGGTTCTCTCCTCGATGACGCGAACCGCAGCGGGCGTCAGGGCGACCATCTCGTAGGCGAAGTGAATGGAGTTGTCGGCGGCCTCCGGGTGACCGAGGATCCGGACTGCCTCCTTCACCACCTTCTGTGGATAGGACTGGCGAACGTCGATGACGTTGTAGACCCTGGTTCCAGCGCCGAAGGTAAGGCCTTCGATTTTTTGGGACGCATCCGAGGTGGTTTCGACAAGTTTCTCGGCATCACCTTCGTACGACACCGGCAGGGCCGGTCCTGGTTGGTCCCAGTTTGTGAAGACCCGGTAGCCGAAATCGTGTCGTGATCCGTCCGGATCGAGCAGCAGCCCGAACTTCCAGAGCTGGTAGGCGATGTCCTTGCCGGTGTAGGTCACCGTACCGTTGGATCTGACGAGGATCTTGTCCGGGTCGTCCATGTCGGCAAACTCGGGGCTCGAGGCAAGCGACATCACCCAGCAGCCCTCGTTCTTGCCGTCGTCTTCGAGGCGCACGGCCCCCGACGCTTGCAGCAGCTCGAACGCACGGTTCCAGAACCCCAGGTGAAGGATGTCCGACTCGTGCGGCAGCAGATCGTAGGCCACACCGAGTCGGGCCATCGTCGCGAGGTGACAGCGAACGTTGGCCTCGGCAACCTCGGCCGCCAGCCGCGCAACAGCTTTCTGGTTGAAGGTTTCGCCGGCAACGATCGAGCCGTGCAGCAGCTGTAGCGCCTGGTCGAGCTCGAGCTCGCCGAAGCCCCCCTCGATGGCGTGGAGAATCTCGGCGCGATGGGAAGCGAAATCCGGATCCTCCCGGTAACGCGCGGTGACGCGGGGGTAGACGTCCCAGCACAGGTCGTCGAAATCGTCGGTCGAGGCGACAGGAACGGCGTCGACCGGCGCGCGTGATATGAAGGACTCGATGAGCTCGTCGCGTCGGCAGGGCTCGATTCCAAGGACCTCCGCGAGAAGATTCTCGTCGAGAAAAAGCAGACCGACCACGACGTCCGCGACCTGGACTCCCGTGTCGTCAATGTAGTTCTGGATCTCGACTGGACACCCCAGGTGGCCCAGGGATCGAACCAGCAGGTCGCCGAGGACTGCGTTACGAAGATGGCCGATGTGGGCTGCCTTGTTCGGGTTGATGTTGGTGTGCTCGACAATCGTCTTCCCGTGCCCACCGGCGACCGTGGTGCGTTCGCCAAACAGCAACGCGACCAGCATCTGGTCGCGGGCCAGGTAGAGGTTGAGGAAACCCGGACCCGCGATCTCGACCCGGGTGACCTCTGCTGGCCATTCGGCGCATTCGTTCACCTTTTCTGCGATCTGCCGAGGTGAAGTCCTGAGCTCCTTGGCCAAAGGCAGTGCACCGGGCCACGCGAGGTCGCCCAATTCGCGTTTCGGCGGCACCTCGAGCTTCAACTCGGCGGCCTCGTAACCGAACGCCTCTTTGAGTGCTCGTGCCAAAGCTTCGGCTGCGTTTCGTCTGATTGATTCCAGGGGCATCGTTTCTCCAAGGTCAACGCGCGATTCTACTCGATTCAGCCGTCCCCCGTGCTCGTTTTCCGTTCACGCGACTCCGAGAGGACCTTGCCGAGGAAACGTGCGAAACGCTCCCCGCTTTGCTTGAACCGCCGGTCCGCGACGGCTGAAGCTGGTGAGCCGGAGGCATTCATGGCTTTCGGATCTGCCATCAGGGAGTCGGCGGCTTCGGCCACCAGGGAGGCGTCTGGCTGGACGATTCGACCATTAATGCCCTGATGCATGAGGTCCTCGACGCCCGGCCACGAAACCGCGACCACTGGCCGGTCACAGCCCTGGGCTTCGGAGATGGACCGGTGGCCCCAGTCGGATCCGGGAGCGCAGAAGAGAACAACATCCATTGCCGCATAGAGATCTGGCAGTGCCTCATTCTGATATCCGGCCCAGCTGATTCGTTCGGCCAGGCCGAGATGATGGGCCTGTTTTTCCAGTCCAGCCCGGAGTTCGCCATGACCGACGATGATGATGTGGGCCGGGTTCGAGAGCATCGAAGCAGCGTCGAGCATGAGATCGAAGCCTCGTCCAGCTGCGAGCTTGCCCACCGATCCAATCACTGGAGCGTGTCGCGGAATCCCGAGGCGGTCACGCCACTCGCTACCGTTGCCGGGACGGAACCGGTCCTCGAGCGGTACCGGCAGGGAAGCGACGGGAACTCCCGAAAACACCCGCGGAAGATCTCGCTCGAGAGCGGAGTAGGCGAGCACTGCGCCGGAAATCCGCCGGTTGAGACAACGGTGGTAGGGATCTCTCCGGAGACTCCGCGGATGGCGGAAAGCTCGCACCAGGGGAACGGATCGATGCACTCCGGCGGTAAAACACAGGAAGTGGTCGTGGGGGAGATGGGAGATGACGATGTCAGATTCGTCGGCGAGTCTTTTGATGGCCCCGATATTGCCAGCCAGTTGCGCGGCTGTTCTATCTTTGCTGAGGCCGGGATAGGCCCATTCGTTGCCTTCGAGTCGCCGTTCCAGATTCCGCCCGCCAACGAAGAGAAGGTGTGCATCGACGTCGGCGCGGCGGAGGGCACGGCAGGTCAGCTCGGCTACGGCACCGGCGCCGGTCCATTTGTTGGCGAACACCACGAGACCCACTCGCATCGCCAGAGCATAACGAAGATCTCGAAACATTGAAAAGCCTTGGCAAAGTGACCCGCTGGCGGTAGTATGCAGCGGCGCCGGCGGCCACTCCTGTGTCGCCGGCGTGGCTTCAGATGCGGAGGTGCCAATGACGGTTGAACTCAAAGGGCGTTCATTCCTCAAGCTCCTGGATTTCTCGTCGGAGGAAATTCGCCATCTGCTGACCCTGTCGGCCGAGCTCAAGGCGAAGAAGAAGGCCGGGATCCGCGGAACCGCCCTCGAGGGGCTGAACATCGCCCTGCTTTTCGAGAAGCCTTCGACCCGGACGCGCTGCGCCTTCACCGTTGCCTGCATCGACGAGGGCGCCCATCCGGAGTACCTTGGCAAGGGCGACATCCAGTTCGGCAAGAAGGAAACGGTGGCCGACACGGCCCGGGTTCTGGGCCGAATGTTTGACGGCATCGAATTCCGCGGTTACGACCACAAGACTGTGGAGACACTGGCCGAATACGCCGGCGTGCCGGTGTGGAATGGACTCACCGACGACTGGCATCCGACCCAGTTCCTGGCCGACGTCCTCACCATGCAAGAGGAGTTCGGAGATCTGGTCGGCCAGAAGCTCGCCTACGTCGGTGATGGACGCAACAATGTCGCCAACTCGTTGATGGTGGGCTGCGCCAAGCTCGGCATGCATTGCAGCATCGTGTCCCCGGGAGGGCTGTTCCCGGACCCCGACTTGGTGGCCGCAGTGGAGGAGATCACGTCATCGACCGGCGGCACGCTGACCGTGACCGCCTCCATCGACGAAGGTGTGGCCAGAGCCGACGCCGTCTATGCGGACGTCTGGGCCTCGATGGGAGAGGAGGCACTCATCGCCGAACGGATTGCGGTGCTCGGTCCGTACAAGATTACCGAGGCGATGATGAATTCTACAGGAAAGCCAGGTACGATTTTCCTCCACTGCCTGCCCGCATTCCACAATCTGGATACCGAGGTCTCGCAGCAGTACCCCGACATCCAGGAGGTCGAGGACGCGGTCTTCGAAGGGCCTCAATCGCGGGTCTTCGACCAGGCCGAAAACCGGTTGCACACCATCAAGGCGGTGATGGTAGCGACTCTTGGGAAATGACCCGAGAACACCGCGTGGCCACGAATTGCCACTGAGAAAGGAAATCAAATGAACAGAGTCGTAGTCTTCGGAGCCGGGCTGGTGGTGCGCGCCCACGTTCGTTATCTGCTCGATCATGGATTTCACGTCACCGTCGCGAGCCGCACGGTCAGCAAGGCCGAGGACATCCTCGATGGCCATCCCAACGGCACACCGATAGCGTTCGACATCACGACCGAGCCGGAAAGGCTCGAGGCGATCATCGCCGACCACGACGTGGCGGTGAGCCTCCTTCCCTGGCAGTTCCACCCGCAGGTGGCACGGGCCTGCCTCAACCAGGGCAAGCACATGGTGACCACCTCGTACGTCAAGGACGACATGAAGGCGCTCGACGCCGAGGCTCGGGAAAAGGGCGTGATTCTTTTCAACGAGCTCGGGGTGGATCCCGGAATCGACCACATGACGGCGATGAAGGTCATCGACCGGGTGCAGGACGAAGGCGGCGAGGTCACGACCTTCCAGTCGTATTGCGGCGGCCTTCCGGCGCCCGAAGCCAACGACAACCCCTACGGCTACAAGTTCTCCTGGAGCCCGCGCGGCGTGCTGCTGGCCGGCCTCAACGATGCGCGGTATCGCCGCGACGGTGAGGTGGTCGAGGTGCCGGGTGAGCAGCTCTTCGATCACGTGTGGCCGGTGACGGTCGAGATCGAAGGTGTCGAGACCGATCTCGAGGGTTATCCCAACCGTGACAGCATGCCCTACACGGAGCCCTACGGCATCGATCCACGCGATGTCATGTTCCGCGGCACTCTGCGATTCCCGGGTTGGTGTGCGGCGATGAAGCAGGTGGCGCGAATCGGCTGGCTTCGGACCGACGGCATCGGTGGCCTGCGAGGCAAGACCTTTGCAGGCCTGACCGCCCTTCTAATCGGCGCCGAGGACGCGTCGGACATCAAGAATGAGGTGGCGTCGAAGCTGGGGATTGCGGCCGACGGCCCCGAGATCTCCAAGATGGAGTGGCTCGGCCTCCTGAGCGACGAACCGCTTCCGGAGGGCCCGACGGCGCCGGTGGATATCCTCACGGCCCACATGCTCGACAGGATGTCGTACAACGAGGGCGAGCGCGACATGCTGGTGCTCCAGCACACCTTCGTCGCCGAGTTCCCGGATCGTACCGAGAACGTCACCTCGACCATGATCGACTTCGGCATCCCCGGCGGCGACTCGTCGATGAATCGCACGGTCGGCCTGCCTGCGGCGGTGGCGGTGCGCTTCATCCTCGAAGGCAAGTTCGACGAGCCCGGCGTGCAGGTGCCAGTGATGAAGAGCTTCTACGAACCGGCGCTGGAAGAGCTCCAGCGCCTCGGTATCCAGTTCAGCGAAGACGTCAAGAGAGTTTGAATTAGGAATTAGGAATTAGGAATTAGGAATTTGGAATGCCGCCCATCCAGCTTGTGGCATTTCGAATTTCGGATTTCGAATTTCGGATTTTCCACCCGCACCCCCAGAGAATGGGAGGGCGGGTGGGAATTCCTAACTCCTCATTCCTAATTCCTCATTTTTTCGGCCAGCGCACCTGTTAAGCTTCAGCGCCGTGAATCAGGCTCTTCGCTACCGCGAATTGATGGTGTCGGGCTCGATCGACCGCGCGATCCTCCATCTCGGGGCTCCAGCGGCGATGGCGGCGCTGTTGCAGGCCGGCTTCCTGGTGGTTGACACATTCTGGCTCGGGAGGGTGGGGCCGGTGGCGCTAGCGGCGGCATCAACCGCCGGCTTCACGATGTGGCTCGCCCAGACGCTGGGTGACGGTGCGGCTGCCGGGTCGGGCTCGGTGCTGGCGCGGGCCATCGGCGGCAATAACCCGGCCGGCGCCGAACGGGCGGCGGCGGCCGGCCAGACCCTCGGAGTCTGGGGTTCCGCGATCGTCTCGGCGTCCGGTCTTCTCCTCAGCCACGCGACCTTCGCCTTCATGGGCACAGACGCCCCGGTGACGGCCGAAGGTCTGAAGTACATGTGGGTGGTCTTTGCCGGGATGCCCCTGTACTTCCTCTTCGTCTTGCTTTCGGCGGCCTTCCGCGCGGTCGGTGACGCCCGCACGCCGTTGAGGCTTCTCGCCCTGGCCGCGATCGTCAACCTCACGGCTGACCCCGTGCTGATCTTCGGCGCCGGACCGCTGCCGGCGCTCGGTGTCACCGGGGCGGCGTTGGCGACGGTTGCATCGTGGCTGGTGGCATCGGTTCGTGGCTGGGTGGTGCTGGGCCGCCTCGGAATCCGGCCGCGGCCCTTCGCCTTCCTGCGCCCGCCAATGGAAGAGACCTGGCAGGCGCTCAAGGTCGGCCTCCCCCTTGGCCTCGAGGGCGCACTCTTTTCGCTCATCTACATCCTCCTGACCCGGGTCATCACCGGCTTCGGAACGCCAGCGGTCGCGGCGCTCGGCATCGGCCACAAGCTCGAGGTGCTCAACTACTTCGTATGCGCGGGCATGGGCGCCGCCGCGACCACGGTCGTCAGCCAGAACATCGGGGCTGGAGAACCCCTGCGAGCGGTGCGGTGCGCGTGGCGTGCGCTGTTTCTCACCTGTATCCCGGTGGGTGCGGTGACGATTCTCCTGGTCGCCTTCCCAGAGGTCGCGATCGGGGTGTTTTCAAACGATACCGAGGTCGTCGCTGCAGGAACGACCTACGTGCTGTTGGTCGGCATGACGCAGCTCTTCATGGCCGCGGAGGTGGTGATGCTCGGCGCCTTCGCCGGCGTTCAGTGGACCGCATGGCCGGCGGCGATCGTGATCGCACTGACCGCGGTCAGGGTTCCGCTCTCGATGTGGCTAGTCGCCTGGGGGTGGGGCGTCGAGGCGGTCTGGTTCGCGATCGCATCCACAACTGTGCTCAAGGGAGCGATCCTCGCGGCTCTGTTCGGCATGCGGTGTGGACGGGGATGAGGGGCAAGATCTCGGAATCGGGATCCAAGCTTGGCGGCAAGCAGGTGTTTTGTTGGAGGAAAAATCCGAAATCCGAAATCCGAAATCCCAAATGTGCTCAGTGGGAAGATGCCGTACAATATGGTCCTCACAACGGGAGGAAAATATGATTGACAAGATCAAGGAACATCTTGGTGACCAGGCCTCGCTGCTCGACTACGAGTGCACGGGGATTTCGAAGGACGAGCTTCACCTGCCGGGGCCCGATTTCATCGATCGCGTGGTCTCGCAGACCGACCGTTCGCCGCAGGTGATGGCGTCGATGCAACGGATCTTCAACACTGGGCGTCTGGCGGGCACCGGCTTCGTTTCCATCCTGCCGGTCGACCAGGGCATCGAGCACTCGGGTGCGGCCTCCTTCGCCCCCAACCCGATCTACTTCGACCCGGAGAACATCGTCAAGCTCGCCATCGAGGGCGGCTGCAACGCGGTGGCGTCGACCCTCGGCGTGCTCGGTTCGATGTCGCGCAGCTACGCCCACAAGATCCCTTTCCTGGTCAAGATCAACCACAACGAGATGCTGACCTACCCGAACGAATACGACCAGACCCTCTGGGCGTCGGTAGACCAGGCATGGAACCTTGGCGCGGCTGCAATCGGCGCCACCATCTACTACGGGTCGCCGAATTGCCGCCGCCAGATCATGGAGATCTCCGATGCCTTCCAGCAGGCACACGAGCTCGGTATGGTGACCGTGCTGTGGTGCTATCTGAGGAACGCCGAGTTCAAGAAGGACGGCACCGACTACCACGCTTCTGCTGACCTGACCGGACAGGCGAACCACCTCGGTGTGACGATCGAGGCCGACATTGTCAAACAGAAGCAGGCGACCAACAACGGCGGCTACACCGCCATCGGATTCGGCAAGACCCACCCCCTGGTCTACGACAAGCTGGTGCCGGACAACCCGATCGAGCTGACCCGCTGGCAGGTCGTGAACTGCTATATGGGCCGGGCAGGCCTCATCAACTCCGGCGGCGCCTCGGGCGACAACGATCTCGCGCAGGCGGTGGTGACCGCGGTCATCAACAAGCGTGCAGGCGGCATGGGACTCATCTCTGGCCGCAAGTCGTTCCAGAAGCCGATGAAGGACGGCGTCACCCTGCTCAACGCGATCCAGGACGTTTATCGCTGCGAGGACGTCACGGTCGCGTAGATAGCGTCTGCGTCCGCGAAGCGAAAGGCCAGCCGGCAGCGATCGTTGATTGCGACACTCGTTCTCGGTCCTTCCGTTCTCCAAGAGTGAACTCCCGTCGAACGGTCGGACCTCGCCCGCTGCGC
>JAJDNM010000026.1 GCA_022340665.1 Acidobacteriota bacterium
AAAATTCAAAATTGAGAATTCAAAATTGTCTGAGCCTGTCCCAGAAGTCGAGATCGTGGGCGGCGAAGAGTTCCGGCAGACGGTGAATTGGCAGGCCGACAACGGTGTGCGGTGAACCGTCGACACCGGCCACCAGAAGCCCGCCCAATCCCTGGACCGCGTAGGCGCCGGCCTTGTCCGCCGGCTCACCGGTGGCCGCGTACCATCGAATCATTTCATCGGAAAGATCGACGAATCGCACATGAGCGGAATCAACGATTCCGTGGCACCGACGGTCGAAGACAAGCGCCAGCGCCGTATGCACCTGATGGGTTCTACCGGACAACCGTTGCAGCATACGTGCCGCGTCCTCGTCGGATTCCGGTTTCCCCACGATCTGGTCGTCGATATCGACCACCGTATCCGCCGCGAGAATCAGCTGGTCCGGGCGACGTTCTGCGACCTCGAATGCCTTCTCCCGAGCTGCGCGGGAGGCATATGCGATCGGTGCTTCGCCTCCATGCGGAGTCTCATCGGTTTCGGCAGGGACAACCTCGAAGTCGATGCCGAGCATCTCGAGAAGGCGACGGCGACGGGGTGAGCCGCTGGCCAGGACGATGGCGGAAGCAGTCATTTGTTGGATGTTGCCCGTTGACGGGTTGTCATTCCGCACGGGTCCGCGGCTTGACGACAACCACAGACTCGGATCGGTCCAGAATCTGGACGATCGCTCCGACCGGAATCGGACGAGATTGGTCGGTCCGGGCGGCCATCTTGACCTGAGCTCCCTCGAGCGAGAGTTCGACCTGCCCGTACCCTTTTGCCGGTATCTCTCGGACAACGCGCACCTGGTTCAACTCACCGTTGAGCTGCTCCGAAGGATCGCAGATTTTGAACAGCCAGGACCTCAAGGCGAAGATCCCGATCGCTCCGGCAATCGCGCCGATCGTCATCACCTTTGCAGGAGCCAGGGGAGTCACACCGTGAACCGCAAGCGAAACAAAACCGAAGACGGTCAGGAACGAAGCCAGGACATCGGCGGCTGGGAAACGCAGGCCCTCGATGTGCTCATGGGACGGCACGACGACGTGGTCACATAGTTCGGTGGGGTGGAGTAGGCGCCGAGCAAAGCCGGTGACGAGGGAGAGAGTGAACCCGCCGAGAAAAATGAGCAAATAAGCAAATCCCCAGGTCACTGAGGCATTATAGCCCGCGAAATCGGAATTCGGAATTCGGAATTCGGAATGGTGATCTTGGAGTTCCGGCGCGCCCTCAAAGCAATCGATGCCGGGGGTCAGGAGTCGAGAATCGAGAGTCGTTCGGGGATGAACGGGACGAAATCGGGCGGTGGAAGACAGATGACGCGAAGCGTGTCACCAGTTTTTGGGTGGGGGAAGTTGAGTGCCGCTGCGTGCAGAAGCGGTCGGCCTGCCTGCCCGGCTCGGTTCGAGCCGTACAACCGGTCGCCGAGCACCGGATGGCCGGCGTCGGCAAGGTGAACCCTGACCTGGTGGGTGCGTCCGGTGACCAGCCGGCATCCAACCAGACAAAGGTCTTCTTCGAGCGCGGCCAGAACTTCAACCTCGGTACGTGCCGGTTTGCCACGTTCGTGACATCGAAATCGCCACCGGTGATTCGGATCGCGAGCGATGGCGCGGTCGAGCGCGAAGGACACTTCATCTGGGTGCCCTTCAACGACGGCAATGTAATAGCGCTCGACCTGGTGGTCGGCCCATGCCCGGGAGATTTTCGGCAGGGCATCCGGGCGTCGAGCGAAGAGCACGGCGCCGCTCGTCTGGCGATCGAGGCGGTGGACCATTCGCAAGAATGGCTTCGCGCCTTCACGGTGAGCGAGAAAAAGCAGCACCTGCTCGTCGAAGGCGGGTGGATCGTCCGGGGACTCGCGCTCGGCCGGCTGTGAGAGAACCCCCGGCGGTTTGTCGGCAACCAGGATCCACCGATCAACGTGCAGTATCTCCACCGTCGGACAGGCCGATGATGGGTCCGGATCGAAATCGGGTTCGGGATGGAAGATGTCGATGACGTCGCCGGTCTCCAGTGCCCGTGATTGAACTCGGACCACCTCTCCGTTTCGCGCCACCAGGCCGTCCGCAATCAGCCGTCTGCTGGCACGGCGACTGAGATCGGTGACCGCTGCGAGGAAAACGTCGAGGCGCTCCCCGTTTCGAGCTGAGGTCACGAGAAGCCGGGTCGAACCGGCGGACGTCCGGCTCACATTGCCGGTTTTTCGACTTTGGTGGCAGGCAGCGCGCGATTCCTCGCCCATGAGCGAATCGCCTTGAGCTGCTCTTCCATGGTGCGCGAGAGCGGAATGATCTTGCCGAAGGCCGCCAGCAGGTCATTCTGAGTGACCTCGCTGCCACGCGCGTGGGCCGTGATGACCGCGGACTTTACGGCCTGTTCGATCTCCGCACCGTTCCACGTCCGCGTGGCCGAGGCGAGCAGAATCAGGTCATAGGTGGCGGGGTCGAGCCCGTTCCTGGCGAGGTGGATCGATAGAATTTCCTTGCGTTCCTCGTCGTTGGGCAGGTCGACGAAAAAGACCTGGTCGAAGCGGCCCTTGCGCAGGATCTCGGCCGGCAGAAGGTTGATGCGATTGGCCGTCGCGGCTACGAAGACGTCCGACCGATGTTCCTGCATCCAGGTCAGAAAGGTCGAGAAGATCCGCGTGTTGGAGCCTGTCTCGCCCTCGTGATAACCCGCGATGCCCATCTCGATCTCGTCGATCCACAGTACCGCTGGTGCCACGCTCTCCACCGCTTCGAGTGCGCGGTGAAAAATCCACTCCGCCGAACCCTGGACGCCGGCGAAGACGAGATTCATGTCGAGCCGGAACAACGGCAGCTTCCACTCACGGGCGATGATCTTGACCGCCAAGCTCTTGCCGCAGCCCGAGATGCCCATCAGCAGGACGCCCCTCGGTCTGGGGAGGTTCTGTCGCCGGGAGTCAGGGTCGAAAAGGCTGCCCCGTTCCCCGACCCATTCCTTGAGCTGATCGAGACCGCCGAGCTTGGCCAGCGATGCGTCCGGGGGCACGAACTCGAGGATCCCCTCCTTGCGGGTAATCTGCTCCTTTTCTTCGAGCACTGCGGAGAAGAAGTCTTCGTCGAGCGCTTCGTGCCGGTCGAGCAGACGCCGCAAGAGGTGCTCCACCTCGGTCAGGGACATCCCCTTGAGAGAGCCGACCAGGCGATCGATGTCCGGTTTGTCGGCCGTCTTGCCGTCGAGGAGGGAGGAAACGAGCGTCTTCAGCTCTCCTTCGTCGGGGAACATGGATATGACGACGTAGGTCAAGGGCTTGATGGATTCCGGCAACGCGGCGTCCTGCTGGAGCATGAACAGGAATCTGTCGGTGTTGCGGATTTTCATCGCAGTGTCGCGCAACGCACGGCGGAGGTGCTTGTCCTGGTTGACGCTTTCGAAGTCCTTGAGAAGGTACAGGCCCTTCGGCCCGTCGGCAGCGATCCACTCGAGGGCCTTCATGGGGTCCCGGTAAACGTCGGATCCGTTGTCGAGGAAGCCATCGACGCAGTTCCAGACAATGACCGGCAGTGGTTCCGGTTTGGCGGCTGAAGCGAAACGACGCAAAAGCCTCTCTTGCCGGTCCTCCTCCGGGCTTACGAGGAGGGTGATCGGATAGGCGGATGACAACGCGGTACGAATCTGCTCGAGGGTGTTGAGCATGACAGACTCATTGTATCAATCGTCGTGGCGAGCCCGGTTGTCGCGAGGTTCCGAACCCGAGTCCCTTCGCGTGACGCTCAGGAGGTCCGTGAGTTCCTGCCCATCCGGGTGAGGGAACTCCCGGCGCGGCGCATCACACGGGCGGTGCGCGGCTGCCACACCTGGCGCGAGTTCCAGAGAATCAGCGTCGTGACGACCGCAAGTATGGCCACCGCCGCCCACAAGCCGAAGAAATGCCCGGCGTCAGTCGTTGCCGCCAATCTGCCGACATCGCCCGCGAAGAACCAGCCAAGGCCCGACCAGACCGAGAGGTGGATCACCAGGGCCGCCGCGTCGATGACTGCGAACCTGGGCCACGGGATGCGGACCACGCCGCACCCTGCGAGCCATGCGCCGCGACCGAGTGGGAGAACCCGCGCCGGTACCAATCCGAGAAGTGCAGTCGGGTTCGAGGAAAGCCGATCGGTGACCGCTGCGAGGCTTCTCTCGATCCTCGGAAAGCGTCCGAGTCTGGGGCGCAGCCAGCGACCGCCCAGGTAGACCGCCTGGTCGGTGACGAAATGGCTGAGCAGGACTGCACCGAGGATCATCGCCGAAGTGCCGGCGGATGGACTGCTGGCGGCCAACACGCCGATGGCGACCATGAAGAGCTCTTCAGGTATCCAGTGCCCGACGATCCGGATCACCGGTGGCAGGGCGAGAGCCAACAGAATCGCGTGGGGTGCAAGGGTGGTGATGAGATCGGCGAGATTCGGCACGACGAGATTGAGTATATCCGATGGAGACGTATCCGTCACTCCGCCAGGTCACCGCTCGGTCGACGACCTCGGTGGCCCGGTGCCGACGAGGCGTCGAGCAACGCGCGGGAATAGGGGTGTACGGGTGAGTTCAGGATGTCGCTGGTGCGGCCGACCTCGACAAAGGACCCGTCACGCATCACCGCGAGCCGTTCGCACGCATGGCGAACAACCCCGATATCGTGGGAAATCAGGACGATTGCCAACTCGTGCCTCGACCTCAGATCTGCGATCAGGTCGAGGATCTGCGCCTGAACAGATACGTCGAGCGAGGAGACCGGTTCGTCGAGAATCAGAAGCTCGGGCTCGGTTGCGAGCGCGCGGGCAAACGCGATCCGCTGTCGCTCCCCACCCGAGAAAGCCCTCGGCAGCCGATCCGAAACGTCCGGCGGCAGACCGACCTGGGCGAGTAGGTCCGCGACCCTGGCGCGGCGATCCGTCGCGCTGCCGATGCCGTGTGCTGCCAAAGGTTCGGCGACGATGGTGGCGACGGTCAGGCAGGGATCGAGGGACATGCCGGGATCCTGGAATACGGCCTGGAACCGCCGCCTGAGCGGACGGATGCGGGATTCCGCCACGTCGCTGATGAGTTGGCCGTCGAAACGCACGGTGCCCCTATCCGGCACCTCGAGAGCGAGTAGGAGCCGGGCGAGGGTTGATTTTCCGGATCCCGACTCGCCGACGATCCCGAGGCTCTCTCTCCGTTCGAGCATGAAGCTGACATCGTCCACCGCCATGACCGTGCGTCTACCGGCGCCTTTCTTGCCGCGGCGTTGATACTGGCGGCACAGACCGTCGGCGACGAGAAGGGGATCAGGAGGAGCCATCCTCGGACTTTCTCCCGGACGTGACCACCGGGCAGCGCACCCGACGCCCCTGGCCGAGGTCCTCAAGATCAGGTTCGAGGTCTCTGCAAGAGTCGGTCGCAAGGTCACAGCGATCGGCAAACCGGCATCCCCGGTGCGAGATCGAACGCTCGAGGAAACCATGAATCGGGGACGCGGCGCTGTCGATCTGACCGCTGCCCGGGGTCGAAGCAAGGAGCATTTTCGTGTAGGGATGGAGTGGTTCGGAAAACACCGATTCCGCAGGACCTTCCTCGACGATCCGGCCGGCGAACATCACCGCGATTCGATCGACGAGACTGGCGACGACTGCGAGATCGTGGCTGATCACGAGGAGCCCCATACCCCTTTCGGTGACCACCCGGTCGAGGAGCTCGATAACCTGCGACCTGGTCAGTGAATCGAGAGCGGAGGTGGGCTCGTCGGCAATCAGGAGGCGGGGCTTTCCGGCCAGGGCCAGGGCGACCATGACGCGCTGCGCCTGGCCTCCGGAGAGCTGATGGGGATAGGCTCGGAAAATCTCCTCCGGTGCGTCAATCGCCGCGGCGCCCAGCAACGAGAGCGATACTCGAGCTGCGTCCGCCCGTCCGAGATGGCGGTGGACGGCGACTGTCTCGGCGATCTGAAATCCTGTCGTGAAAACGGGATTGAGGCTTTCGGCCGGTTCCTGGAGAATCGTTCCGATGACGCGACCGCGCAGTTGCAAGAGATCGGAGCCCGACATCTCGGAGACTTCGACGCCGGCAACGCGCACCGATCCCCCTGTGACACGTCCCGGTTCGGGGACCAGTCCAATGATCGCGAGAGAGGTGAGGCTCTTACCGCTGCCTGATTCGCCGACTACGCCAACACGCTCCCGGGCGCCCACTCTCAGAGTCAATCCCTCGACCGCGTGGCGCCAGTCACCGCGAGAACTCGGAAAACTGATTGTCAGATCTTCGATTTCGATCGAGGGCTCAGCGTTCATGGCGCATGAGCTCCATCGTTGCGGTTTCGTTTTCGAGGGAAGCCCAGAGCGTCGTCATCTCCGGCGGCCGGCCCCAACAATGGAGGACAGCATCAGCCGGGTCGAGATCGCCGTTGCCGTCATCCTCCAGTAACACGCGCCAGCGATCGCCTTCGACCAGCAGATCGCCCGGGTTCACCTCGGTGCCCCAGTGCAGTGTGCCTCCCCTGGAGGTCACCTTGTCCGTTGTGACTTCGAGCCTCCCGAGCGAGGCCAGATCGGCCGGATCGAGATCCGGGCTCCCGCTGACCGCAACCGAGGCAAGCGTCCGGGAGGATACGACCAGCCTCTCGGATACGAGATCGGTAAATGGCCGGCCAAATGCCGCGACAGTGACGTCATTCCAGGGTCCGGTTTCGCTTCTCGGTTCGAAGCCTGGAAGGCGGAAAAGCTCTCCAACCGACCCATCGATTCCGTCACCGAGGTCCGCAGAGTGATAGATGGAAGGAAATTTCGGGTCGAAAATGGCGTCGCTGCCGAGCGTGGTAACGGCTTGCAGCGGCCGCACGTCGTCCTCGGCTTCCACCAGCTCGACTCTCGCATACAGTCTCACGGTGCCGGCGATGTCTTGTTCGGGGACCTGTTGCGGGCCGACGTGGTCGTCATTGTGGGCTTCCGGCAGTCTCTCTGCGAGCAGACCTCGCCCCATCTCGGGCGCCAGGAAGGTCCTGTACTCGAGGCGCTCACGGGCGTTTTCTGCGGTGAGGGCGCCGCCAAGATTTGCACACTCGACGGAGAACCAGAACACCCGCAATGAGCGCCCGGCCTCGGGCCACGTGCCCGATCTCTCGTGGTCTGTGTTCCGACCGTCGATTACCAGCCGTTCGATCGGCGACATCCAGCGACCATCCTCACCTCGGCGACCGAACCGGAGGGCCACGGCGGCCTCGACCGATTCGCCGGCTGGAATGTGGCGCTCCCCTTCCCGAAAGACTGGGTCGGCGGCGCTGGCGGTGACCACGCGGGCCTCGATCAAAAGCGGCCTCCTCTGCTCGCGAAGGTGAGCCAACAAAAAGGGAATCGCGATCAGAGCGACGAGGACACCGAATATGACGACCGGGAGTTTCGAGTCGGATGCCATTGGCCGATTGTAGCGTGAACACGTCCAGGGTCTGGCCGATGGTCTATGATCCGAACGACATGAGACAGGTGGTCCGAAACGCTTTCTGGCTCGGTATTGGCGAGGCAGCCGTCAAAGGCGGCCTGGTTCTGGCGACGGTGCTGATTGCGCGGACCAACGGGCCGGCCGGTGTCGGCACCTTTTCGGTGGCGTACTCGGCAGCGATGACCACCATCCTGATCCTCGCGATCGGGCAGCAGGAGGTTTTGATCCGCGAGGTGGCGCGCTCGCCGGGTGGTGCGCGTGGACTGTTGTCAGTCGCGCAGGTGGTGCAGAGCCGGCTTGCGTGGTGGTTCGTTCCCGCGGCGGCCGTTGCCGCCCTGCTGGTGGGAAATCGGGAGCTTCGGCTGGCCCTGCTCGCGTTCCTGCCCTACGCGCTTCTGCGCACCGCCACTGTTACAATCGGCGCTGCCTTCAAGGGCCTCGACCGAATGGACGTCGAGGTCCGCGCGCGTGGCGTCGAGGTCGGAATCGCGTTGGCCCTGATCGCGGTCGGCGCCGCCGCGGGTTGGCCGGCATGGACGGCAGGCATCGCGTTTTCGATCGGCTCGGCGATCGGTCTCGTGTGGCTTTTCACCCGATCGACGGATTTGGCGGATGCCGGGTCTGCCGTCGCCGCGACAACACTGTTGCGCGAGGGGCTGCCATTCATGCTACTGGCGGTGGTGAGCCAGCTCGTGACCCATTCTGACCGGTTTCTTTTGGCTGGGCTCGGCGTTCAAACCGCAGAGATCGGGTTGTGGGGTGCGGCCGGGACCATCGCCTGGGCGCTGCTGGCGATTCCCCAGCTGGTGGCGCTGGCGGCCTACCCGAGCCTTTCGAGGATGGCGGAAGGCGGCCACCTTCCGCGTCGTCCCGGTTTGGCTGCCAGCATGGCGGGAGCGACCGCAGGTCTGGTGTGCGCCTTCGTTTTGCGATGGGTCGCCGAGCCTCTGGTCATGGTCAGTTTCGGCCGCGAATTCGCGCTCGCCGTGCCCCTCCTGCAGCGACTGGCGTGGGCTTTGCCGGGGGCCTTCGCCCTGATGTCGATGGGATCCGTCTTTGCAGCCTGGCGCCGCCAGAGAGTGTCGCTCTGGAACATGGTGGGAGCGTTGGCGCTGTCGGTTGGCCTCAACCTGAGCTGGATCCCGTCGAAGGGTGTAGTTGCCCCGTCGCTGGTCGCCCCGATCGTGTACACGCTTGCTGCGGTTGTAGCGAGCGCCATTCTCGTTAAATTGTCGCCGGGGCAGCTCGCGACGGACTGACGATCACACGAAAGCGGAACGCGGCTGGTCTCGGCTCAGGTCGAAATCTGTTGGCGCTCGGTCGAAACGTCGGAAGTCGGCATGGCGCTTTGTTTTAGGGAATTTGCGCAGGCTTCTGTTTCGGCCCGCCACTCGGCTCTGTGTTCTTTCGGGACCAACGGTGCAGCCAACCTCCGACCGAAGACCCGGAGTCTTCCGCCCACCAGCAGAGCTCGACGTGACGGGCTCGCGACCGAAGCCTGCACGCGGCTGTCGGTGTGTTGGAGGAGATCATTCCATAGAAGCTGGTAGTCGTTCTGCTTGGTTCCGGAGTTGCCGTCTGCCGCCGGTCGGGCAGAATAAACGGCCGAAAACCCCGGGCTCACGCGCACCTTCCATCCCGCTTCTCTCGCCTTGAGGCAGAGCCCGATGCATTGGTTGCGCAATGGATCGCCGGCCGAAAACGGTCCGATCTCTTCCCAGAGCGACCGTCGGATGACGACAACCGCGCCGGAAAGCCAGTCGACCTCGACGCCACGGTGACTGAAGTGGTTGCGGAGCCATCTCCAGGGTTTCAAGCGTTCAGTGATCGGCAGGATCCCTGACGCATAGGCAAAACACTGCAGCGGGCTCGGCAGGTGGCCGCCGCTCCATCGCGGCTCACCGTCGGGATGCCTCAGTGCTGCTCCGGCAACACCGAGATCGCGCTCTTGCGAAAATGCCTCGAGGATGGCCACGGTCGAAGATGGATCGACCTCGGTGTTCGTGTCGAGCAGAAAGAGCAGGTCGCCCGATGCGCGGGCCATGCCGTGATTCGCGGCGGCGGCGAAACCGTGGGTAGCCGGAAGTCGAACCACAACATGCCTGGGATACTTCCTCAGAACCGAATGGGCGGTATTGTCGGCGCTTCCATCGTCGATGACGATGACCTCATCCGGTTGCGGATTGCAGAGCCACAATGCGGCCAGGCACCGCAACGTTTGTTCGCGGTTCTTGTATGTGGGGATTACCACCGAGATGCTGAGGTTCGTTTCCATGCCGTGAATTCATCCTACCAAGGGTTTGCTCCGCAGCACAGGGCGCCTCACTCCTTTTGTGTTTTCTATCACAGCGGCGGGCGGAGGGACGGTGCGGCCGCCGCGCCCGACCCGGATCGGGAAAATTCGACAAAAAAACGGCCCTGGTGAATCCGCCGGGGCCGTTTTCGGTTGATGATTCGATCAGAAGGTGTCGGAGTCGCCGTATGACCCGCCCCCGGAGCTCGGTTTCTTCCGGTCCCTGATGGCTGCGACGATGAGATAGATGCCGAGCAGGAGGACGGGAACGGGCCACCAGTCCAGAATCCAGTCCATGTCGAAGAGATCCAGCTTGTCGGCCAACACGATCCCGGCAACGACTGCGAGAAACACACCGAACATCAGGCGCCCCTGGTTGTCGGAGCGAGGCGCCGGGGTATCCCGATCCATCGCGCGCAGGTTGAAGAACTGGGCCTCGCGATAGGAATCGAAGATACCGAAGAAGTAAACGAAGGCGATCAAAAACGAAAATGGCCAGTATCCGTTGATGATCATCAGAACGCACACTGCGATCGTGGCCCAGATCATGAACGCCCGCTCGTAGGCCCAGACGTACAGGTGTCCCAGGCCCGGCAAAAAGATGGACAGAATCGCAGCGAGCGGCGGTGATTTTGGCAGATCGGGCCCCGGATCGTAGACGGGCACGGGCGCGCGCTCGATCGGCTCAGGTGCGGGCGGTTCTTCTCCAGGAGGCGGAGGGAGTGGCGGAGTCGGCTTGTGTGGAGCTTCGGCTGCGTCGTTTTCGATCGATTCGTTGAAGTCGTCGGTCATGAGATGTCTCCTCGCCCGTCATCGGGGCTCTCATTCGTTGTCTCCTCTGGCGCATCGTCTCGATCCAGAAAGCCGCGCAGGGCTTCGACCTTTCTCTCACCCCACTTCCACGCCCGCCACAGGATGATGCGGGCTTCTCCCCGCCCGGTTTCGGCGACTGAGTTCACCTCGGTGCCGACCGCGTCGGCAACACGGCTGACAGCTTCGCCCGCTCCGCTGCGTGCGAGCGTGACCGGGTTGCCGATGATCAGCGAGGTCAACACGGCGAGTAAATAGGCGGCCGCAGTCGCCATCCGCCGGTTCAGAATAGGACGCACCTCGGCCGGTTTCTCGCGAGCGGCGATGCATCTCTTGAGGAGGTATTGCGATGGCTCGATCGCGCCGCAGACCTGGTGGACCAGGGTCATGTCCTGCCACGTGCGACGGCACGAAGGGCAGGCCTCGAGGTGGGTGAGGAGGCGCTCGAGATTGTGCTGCGAAATCTCACGGTCGATCGCCTGGAAGAGCAGGCCCAGCCATCTCGTACACGGCGACGAGGCCAGATCCGACATCAGCTGGTCGGGTGGCTCCAGATTTCCGAGCGATGAGCCCACCTCGACGATGCCCTGCATGGTCTCGAGAATGCCCGCGCAGTCCTCGCATTCGGCTACGTGCTCGCGCACCGCCTGCACCTGCTTCTGCTCGAGATCTCCCTCGAGATAGAGGCTGAAAAGGTCGCGGATCTCGGTGCAGCCGGGCATTACGCGCTCCCCTCGACCATCTGGCCTCCAGGGGGAACCACACGAATCTGGGTCCGGCGTCGAACCGAGGTGGCGAGCTCGAGGCGAGCGCGGTTGAGGCGTGATTTGACGGTGCCCAGCGGGAGTTCGGTCGCTTCCGAGATTTCGTTGTAGGAGAGGCCGGCGAAATCCCGCATCAGAATCAAGGTCGCCAGCTCCTCCGGGATCTGGCGAAGACTGGTCGCAATCAGGCGGAGGCGCTGCCTCCTTTCAGTCTGCTCGTGTGGATCCTCGGAGCCCGGAAGATGGTCGATGATCTCCGAATCGAGCCAGGCCGCCTCACGCTCCCTTCGGCTGCGGCGGTAGGAATCGATGATCAGGTTCTTGGCCACCCGCCACGCCCACGCCATGAAGTTCGAACCGGGCTTGTATCTGTGGAGGTTTTCCCACAACTTGAAATACACCTCCTGGCAGAGCTCTTCGGCCTCCGCGGCCGATGGCGCATAGCTGGCGCACAGACGATAAATGGGGCGCAGGGTGGTGCTCACCAGCGCGCTCCATGCGTCCTCGTCGCCCTCGCGACAGCGCTCGACCGTGGTCTCCAGCTCGGCCATATCCATTCTCAACCCCTACAAACGGAGAGAGCACGGTAAAGGTTCGCGACAATTCGACGGAAATGCCATGAGGGAATGATACGCCACCTTCGGGATGTTGAGGATGGCGGACGGAGGCGTGATGACCGAAATCGAGTGGCCGACAGGGAGCGTCGAGGATCGTGTGGCATTTGCCGTCGAAGAGGTCCGCCCGGCCGTCAAGGCAGACGGCGGTGATGTCGCCCTTCGGCGGATCGATGGATCGACGGTGACCGTGAGCCTGATGGGTGCGTGCCGCGGTTGTGCGATGGCCCAATCGACCCTGACCGATTTCGTGGCTGAGAGAATCAAGCTCTATGCGCCCGAGATCACCGATGTCGTCGCAGAGTGAATGCTCGATTTTCAGTTCTCGGCGGTGACGCCCGGCCTGACGGCAGGAGACAGGGCCAGCGCCCCGTACATTGAAAATCGAGAGTTGAGAACTGAGGACGGACTATCGGGATCCGTCGCCGTTTTCCCGGCAGGCCGGGCAACGACCGCCGAAGAGGATCTCCTGGTCTTCAACCTCGCAACCAACCAGATCCTTCAGCGTTCGCCACTCGATTGCCTTGATGCCGCGGACGTCGATGATCTGATCACAGTTCATGCAGATGAAATGGGCGTGACTCGACATGTCTGCGTCGAAACGGGCTCGCCGGTCGTTTCCGTAGAGCTCGCGCACCAGACCCTCATCCTTGAGGACGCCGAGGTTTCTGTAGACGGTCCCCAGGGACACCTTCGGTAGCTTCCGCCGGACCTTCTCGAAAATCCAGTCGGCGGTCGGGTGGCTCTTGGTGTCCTTGACCGTATCGTAGACGACCCGCCGCTGTTTGGTTTCTCGAGTCCGCAGTCCTTTTTTCATTGGCTTCCCCCCAAGGTGCTCGAAAGCACAGCCACGCTCTATCGAGAATTATTACCACAGCCGTGCAATCGAGTCGAGGGCAGTTCCCCCGCGGAAAGACTGGAAAAACGCCGATACCCGGCCGCAGTGGTATATTCGTTCCGGTTCCCGCCCACGCATGGAGCGTTCGCTCCATGGAGAAACTGATGACGCAGTCCATACGAGAAATGGAGCCGTCGCAGCGGCCGCGAGAGAGGTTGTTCGAATTCGGTTCGCGTTCACTGTCGGACGCCGAACTGCTCGCCGTCCTCCTTCGTACTGGAAGACGGGGCCGCAGCGCAGTAGTCGAGGCCCACGGCCTGCTCGCCGACGCGGGTGGGCTCGCAGGCGTCGCCCGGCTGGACAGGCGTGAGCTGGCCGCCCGCCCCGGTTTCGGCCCGGCCAAGGTGGCATCCCTGCTCGCCGCGATCGAGCTCGGGCAGCGGTTCGCGAAGGCGGAAATGATGACCGCGCAACGGCTGGACCAACCCCAGGTCGCCGGGGAGTTTCTGGTCAGCAGGCTGCAGCGGGAGAGCCGGGAGATCTTCGGATTCATGAGCCTCGACGGCCGTCACCGCTTACTGGGCATCCATGAACTGAGCCTCGGCACCCGTACCCAGGCGCCGGTGGACGGCGCGGAGCTGTTTCGCATGGCCTTGCTCGACCGCGCGAGCGGCGTCCTGCTCTTTCACAACCATCCGTCGGGGGATCTGGATCCGAGCCGCGACGATCTCGACCTCACCCGGCGCCTGGTCAAGGGAGGAAACCTCGTCGGGGTGGCGGTGCACGACCACCTGATCGTTGCCTCGAGCCGATGGCTGTCGCTGAGATCCGTGCGGGCAGAGCTTTTCGCCAGCTGAGAGGAGCTGGCTTGCACTTGACTTTCGAGGCGCGAGAGGAGAGGATTCGGGCGCTGGAAAAGGTATAAGTTCTTCGGAGGCAACAACATGAAACGATTTCTCATTCTCATTACCTTGCTCGTCGCGATCTCGGCAATGCCGGCGGCGGCCGGCAGCGTCGAAAGCTACGGCAAAGGTGTGACCCTCGACGAGGCGGTTCCGATCGATACGTTGATCGCTAACGCCCAGGACTATGTCGGCCGCAAGGTTCGGGTGGACGGCGTGATCACCGGAGTCTGCAAAAAGCGGGGTTGCTGGATGCAGGTGACCAATCCGAAGAGCGGCAACGGCGTGCGGATCAAGGTCGAGGACGGCGTGATCGTCTTTCCCTACACCTCGATGGGTCATGAGGCCCAGGCCGAGGGGGTTTTCGAGGCCATCAAGCTGACTCCGGAGGAGATCGAGGCGCGCACGGCGGCGGCGCACGGCCACGAACCGGGAGAGGACTGTGACAAGGACGGCCCCAAGCGCGACGGTACCGGCGCCGGCTGCGACGCGCCGGCGGTCGACGAATACGTCTATCTGATCCGGGGCACCGGAGCCGTCATCAAGGGCTGACGGGCTGAGGACTTGAAGCTCCGCAGGCTGATCATCGCGACCCATCGCGATGTCGGCTACTTCTTCGCCGGACTCACGGTGCTCTACGCCATATCGGGCGTGGCGGTGAACCACGTTGACGACTGGAACCCGAGCTACGTCATACGGCAGGGGGTCGCCGAGGTCGGTGTGTTGCCGTTCGCCGAGGCGCCCGAGCTCGGCACCGAAGTCCTGCGCCGCATGGGGATCGCGGAGGAGCCGAGATCCGTGGTCCGGATGAGTGCCGAGGAGCTGAAGATCTTCCTCGAACGGCGGACGCTCACCGTGGGGCTGCCCGGTGGACGCGTGATCGACGAGCGTGTGCGGCGGCGCTTCGCATTCTTCGAGGTGAACTTCCTCCACCTCAACACCGGCAAGGGCTTCTGGACCTGGTTCGCCGACCTTTACGCGGTCGGTCTACTTATCCTCGCCTGCACCGGAATCTTCATCATCCCGGGCAAAAAAGGCCTTGGCGGCCGCGGCCGCTGGCTGCTGCTGGCAGGGCTCGCCATTCCGCTTGTCTACCTTGTCCTGGTGGTCTGGCGCTGAGGGTCACAACGTTCAAACGTTTGAACGTTAAACGTTGAAGGTTCAATCTCTCGACGGTATCAGGTGAGCTTTGACAACTTCTCCAAAGCGTCGCCCGTGACCCGAAACACCGTCCACTCGTCCATTTCCTGTGCCCCGAGCCGCTCGTAGAAGCGAATCGCCGGCTCGTTCCAATCCAGGACCCACCATTCGAGCCGGCCACAGCCACGCTCGAGGGCGAGCTTGGCGAGGTGCGAGAGCAGCACGCGGCCGATACCGCGCCCGCGGAGCCTCGGGATGACGAAGAGATCCTCGAGGTAGATCCCGGGGCGACCGAGGAAGGTGGAGAAATTGTGGAAAAAAAGCGCGAAGCCGGCCGGCTCACCGTCGTACGAGGCGATGACGACCTCGGCGACCTGACGGTCGCCGAACAAGGTTTGGCGGAGAAGGGCCTCGTCCGCCACCACCTCGTGCGACAGTTTCTCGTATTCGGCGAGCTGGCGGATGAAATCGAGGATCAGCCCGACGTCGTCGGGGGTCGCCGTACGGAGCTCGATGCGACCCCCTTCGGCTGGCAGGGATTCGCTCATCAACAACCTCCGTTGTCACCGAAACAGTGGTCCCCTCGCTACTCCTTCGCCACGAACGTCGCGACGACGTTACCGTCGGCATCGATCAGCTCGAGAAGTCCCTTGTGCCCGCGAGCACCGGCTGTCTTCTCCAGAGCGGCCACGAGCTCCTGATCGACGTCTCTCTGGTCGACGCACGCCATCTTGGTCAATGCGAGCGTGCCGAAGGTGATCTTCGGCTTCTTGATCTCGTAGGATCCAGTGAATCGGTTGCAGCCGCCGGTGCCGCCGACCATGCCGTGCTCCGAGCTGAGCATGATGTGAGGCTCGCGCCGTCCTTCGAGCGCAGGCGCCGGCTGGTCGCCGATGTGCGTGAGCTTCCAGTAGGTGTCCTCGAGACTCGGACGTGACGATGGGCGTTCGCTCGCCACGTGACGGAGCATCAGCTCGACCTCGTCGCCGGCACCACGGGTGAGAACCGGGTAGGTCGTGTCGGTGGTGAATAGGAGCCTTCCGTCAGCCGTGATCGTGGCCCGGACGGCGTAGGTGAAGCGTTCGTCGATGGCGTCCGCGTCATACGGTATTTCGAATGCAAACGGCGGGCTGCCCGGGTCCTCGATGGTTACGCTTCCGAGGGTCTCCGCCGCCACGTCCTGCCGCGATACGTCCTGCAGGGTGACCTCCAGGACCGCCCCGGGCGGCAATGCGATTCGCTCGCGGTACATCACGGTACCTCGAACCGAGCTTCCAGCCGATGCGGTGGCGCAGGCGAAAACCACGCACGCGAGCAACACGAGAACTGGCAGCGCCACAAGAGACTCGATCTTCATCTGAAATTCTCCTTCGATTTCTTCTCCGCGCTCATTTCGGATACAGCAAGGTGAACATGACCCGGAACGCGAAGCCTTCCGGTCCGTTGGCGGTGCTGTCCACCCAGTAGCGGACGCCGCCGCCGACGCTGGCGAGCTGATTGCCGAGCTTGACGACCTTTGTGGCCAACAAGTTGACCGGCACCGCCAGGCCGGCATCCTCCCAGTCATAGGTCGTTTCCGATTGGATGGTGTACGTCCAGGCGGTCGGCGTCGTGTAGGAGAGGAAGGGCTGAAAAAAGGTCGCATTCAGGTTGGGTCGGTCGTCGCTGCCGGCGATCGACCACATCTGGTTGGCCAGCGCGCCGTAAGTCCACGGCCCGTCCTGTTTCAGCGCCACGCCGGTCGGGCCGATGCCCCACTGGTCGGTGGTCAGCAGCTCGTCGGTTCCGGTGGGGAACAGAAAAACGGGCCCCGCCCCCCAGATCCAGCCGCTGTCGGTCGGGTCCTTGGGCGAGAAGAACACGCTCTGGACGACGTCACTGAAGCCCGTCTGACTGCCGGCGCCCGGGAAAATCTCGTCCTGGTGAACCAGCGGGACGATGGTCCGGCTGATCACGTTCCACTTGCTGTTCAACGTGATCGGGATGACCGGCTGAATATTCAGCAGCAGCTTCTCTCCGTCGTCGACCGGCCCGATATCCTGGTCCCAGTTGAGCTGCAGCGGCACGCTGATCAGGCTCGCGATCGGGTTGGCGAGCTGCTTGGCGAGGTCCTCCGTGCTGCCCTGCGCACTGGCGGGTGGAGCCGCCATCAGAGCGACGGCGGCCGTAAGAATCAGGGCGTGGCCAAGGGTCGTGGTTTTCATCCTCATCTTTTTCTCCCTACGCTGGCGAGTATTTCGGAGTGGAGTGGCTCAGCGGCTGTAACTGTACACCGTTTCGCCCTCTTTGATCGTCTCGATGACCTTGAGATCCCGCAGCGCCTCCGGGTCCACCTTCAACGGATTCTTGTCGAGGATCACGAAGTCCGCCAGCTTACCCTCCTCGATGGTCCCCTTGCGGTTCTCCTCGAAGTACTGCCAGGCCGCGCCCGCAGTGACCGCTCGCAGCGCCTCGTACGGCGTGATCGCCTGCTCCGGGCCGAGCAGCTTGCCACTCGAGGTGCGGCGGTTGACCGCCGACGACACGACGTTGAGGATGTCGATCCCGGCGACCGGGGCGTCGTGGTGGAGAGTCATCCTCATCCCTCGATCGAGGGCCGATCGCGCCGGATCGATGCGCGCAGCCCTCTCGGGGCCGAGGAAGATGTCGCGGTGCCGGTCGCCCCAGAACTCGACGTGGATCGGGAAGAACGACGGTACCAGCCCCTGGGCGGCGGCTGCGTCGAGCTGGTCCTCACGCATTGTCTGGGCGTGAATGATCACGGTCCTCAGGTCGGGCCGGGGCCGGTCGCCACGGACCTGCCCGACGGCCTCGAGCAGAATGTCGGTGGCGGCGTCGCCGTTGGTGTGGGCCAGGACCTGGACGCCGGCATCATCAGCCATCCTCAGGTAGGTCACCACCTGGTCGAGGGTCATGCTGGCGTAGCCGCGAAAACCGCGGTTCACCGGTTGCTCAGTGTGCGCTTGGATCGCTGCAGAGGAATCATCAACGCCCAGTACCATCTTGACGCCCGCGTCGGAGCTGCAGCGGTCTCCCTCCACCTCCGCGCCGCTCTCGGGCTGGACGTGGTAGGGCTCGCTGAAGTATGCGGTGTAGCCCTGAATCGAGCCGTCGAGGACGAGCTTGATGCCGCCCATACGGTATCGGCCATACTCCCGGCACGACGCCGCCACCTCGGCGAGAAATGCCTCGTCGGCCATCACGTACAGCGGATAGGAGACGATGTCGATGGGCAGCATGCCCGATGCGTAACCTTGCTCGAGGAGCTTCAGCATCGGCGGCAAGGCCGCTCCCTCCTGGGCGGTCGTGATCCCAGCTTCGGCGTACTTCGACAGGCCGTGGACGAGCATATCGAGCGCTCGTTCCGGCGACGGGGCGGGGATGGCGCCGAACATCGCCGCCATGGCGGTCTCCTCCAGAACGCCGTTGGGTTCGTTGCCGCCCGGTGAGCGCCGGATCTTCCCGCCTTCGGGGTCCGGTGTTTCCTCCGTGATGCCGGCGGCCTCGAGCGCACTGCTGTTAGCGGCCATCAGGTGGCCGCTGATGTGCATCAGCAGGATGGGGTGATCCGTGGACGCAGCATCCAGGTCCTCCCGGGTCGGATGGCGTTGCTCCTCGACCCCGGTGTCGTCGTAGCCCCAGCCAAAGACCCACGTTCCCGGCTCGGGCCGGGTTTTTTCGATCCGGTCGCGCAGCTTTCGCTGGATGTCGGCGATCGTCCGAACATCGCCTATGGGATAGGGATCGAGGTTGACCACCGAGAACTTCAGAGCCTGTTGTACGACGTGCGAGTGGGCATCGATGAACCCGGGCAGCATGGTCTTTCCCGCAAGGTCGATCTCGTCCGCCTTGCCCTTGAATCTCTGAATGGCCTCATCCTTGCTTCCGACGAAGACGATCTTCCCCTCGCGCTGGACGACGGCCTCGGCGTACTGCGGCTTGTCGCCGGCCATGGTGAGGATGTCGCCGCCGTAGAAGATCGTCTGGCGGAGCTTGTAGGGCCCCGCCTCGGGTGTGGCCTTGTCGTCGTCCACCGTCGGACCGGCGCAGCTGACGACCGCGCAGACCAGAGCGAGAGTGATTCCGACACGTGCCTGTGTGCTCATTACCTGCCTCCTTGGTTCTGGTCCGCGCAATATAACGCGGTGGAGGCGGCTCTTCAAGGCTGCAAAGACCCCTATTTCTTCCGCCGGTTCAGTTCCACCGGCGCCTTCTCCATCTTGCGTTCGAGCCAGTTCTGGTAGAAGTCGACGGAGAACATCAGCAGCAGGATAAAGATAGTGATCCACTGCGGGATGTAGGGGAACTCGCTGCCGTTGACCGTCAGGTGAGCAACGTGGCCGCCCTCGAGGAAGAGCACGAAGCCGATCAGCAGCAGCACGAAGAGGCCGAGGATCTCGAAGTCCGGGTTTTCGCGCATGAACTTGGCGATCGGGCCCGCGAAGGCGAGCATCAGTGCGACAGAGAAGATGACCGAGAGGGCCATCACCAGGTAGATGTCGGTCATGCCAACCACCGTGAGGATCGAGTCGACCGAAAACAGCAGGTTGAGCCCGACGATCGTTCCGAGCACCTTGCCGAAGGTCGCCGTGCCTTCGATCTCGTGCGCGACCCCTTTGATTTTGTGCCGCAGCTCCTTAACCCCGGACCAGATCAGGAATACTCCTCCGACCACCAACACCAGCGCCTTGACGCTGAGTGCACCGACGAAGTTGATGCCGAGAAACTCGAAATCGAAACTCGTAAAGGGCGTGCCGGCGTACTTCAGCACCCAGCTGACGAGCGCGAGCAGGATGAGGCGGAACATCATCGCCAGGATCAGGCCCCAGCGAACCGCCTTTTTCTGCTGTTCCAGCGGCAGCTTGCCGGCGAGAATCGTGATGATGATGAGATTGTCGGCGCCAAGCGCGATCTGCACCAGGGTCACCGAGAACAGCGCCGCCCAGAATCCGGGATCGAGGAGAAGGTCGAGCATTGCGGACTCCATTCGCTTCTATTTGTCGATGGGGGGAATGATACGCGATCCCGCAGGCCTGCTTGCTGTTTTTTGATGTTTGATATTGGATCTTCGATATTGGATGTTGGGTTCACCCACGGGGAGAAACAGCGGATGAATCGATCGCGATTCACCATCCGATATCCAACATCCAATATCCAACATCGAATATCCGACATCCAAAAAGGCCTGGGACTCGAGGCTTGAGGCTTGAGATTCAGGCTTGTTCGAATCCCGGGCCCCAAGCCTCAAGCCTCAGCCCTCCACGTTGACATCACTCCGCAGACCCGCTACTCAGAACGGGTGCTGAATCACGCAGACGCCGGCCACACGCTCGAAGCGAAGTCTCTTTCCGTGCGCCTGCCGGGCGTTGCCCGACCAGTTCTGCAAGATCTCGATCTGCGGCTCGATTCAGGCCAGGCGATCGGTGTCTGCGGCCGTTCGGGCGTCGGGAAGTCGACTCTGGTTCGAGCCATGGCGGGCCTCGTTCCGTGGTTTCATCCGGCCGAAATCGGTGGAGAGGTGGTTTTCGACGGCGAACCGATCGACGATCTCGACCCCGGCCAACGCGCCCATCTCATGGCAACATGCCTCGACCGGCCCGATGCCCAGCTCTTCCTGCCGACGGTCGAGCAGGAAATCGAGGCGGCGCGCCGCCTGCACGGCGCATCGGAGTTCCACGAACGGGCGGTGGCCGTTCTTGGAATCGACCGGTTGCCGTCGCGACAGATTAGCGAGCTGTCGTCGGGTCAGCGCCAGCGAATTGCGCTGGCGGTCGCCCTCGCCGGCTGCCCACGCCCGGTGCTGCTCGACGAGCCGACCGCCCACCTCGACAGGGACGGGGTCAACGTTTTCGGTTCGCTGGTGCGCGAAGGGCGAGAGCTGGGCGGCATGTTCATGGTCAGTGAACAGGCCGGCTGGCGATTGCACGGTGCTGTCAGCCAGTGGCACGAGCTGGCCGACGGAAGCCTTGCGCCGGGGCCGGATCCCAAGCTGCCAAAGCTGCCGTCGCCGTCCCCATGCGGAGAGCGAGTCGTGCTCTCGGCTCGCGGGCTGCGGGTCGAGCGAGGCGGGCGGACACTGCTCGCGAATGCCGGTATCGAGGTGCGGGAGGGCGAGGTGGTGGTGCTGACAGGGGCCAACGGCTGCGGCAAGTCGACCCTGGCCGAAGCTCTCTGCGGCCTGCGCCGCGCACAGGGAGGTGTGGTCGAACGAGAGGGCAGGGCGGCCCTCATGCTGCCTTCGTCGGAGCTCCAGCTCTTCGCGGGCTCGGTGGCGGACGAGGTAGCCGCGGCCGGCGCCCGTTCCGACGAATCGGCCAGGGTCCTGCGCAGGCACCGGTTGGAGCACCTCTCGGCCCGAGCGCCGTGGACGCTTTCGCGAGGTGAGCGCCAACGCCTCGTCCACGCGGCTCTCGATCTCCTGCAGCCGGAGATCATGATCGTCGACGAACCGGGCCAGGGACTCGATCCGCAGGACCTGGCGGCCTTCGTGCATCTGGTGCATCGCAGGGCGGAGAAGGGGAGGGCCTACATCATCATCTCCCATCGCCTGGAACTTGTGGCGGCGGCCCATCGCCACCTCCGGATAAGTGACGAAAGATTGATCGAGGCCGCCCCATGAAGGATGTGCGGCCGTGGACCTATGCGGCCCTCTTCGGCACGCTGTGGGGCGCCATCGAGGCGACTCTCGGCACCGTGCTATACCTGGGGAAGTTACCGCTGCGCGGCAGCATCATCGGCATCGCCGGTCTGCTGTGCCTGGTGTGCCTGCGCCGCCTCCAGCCGAAGCCCGGGGTCTGTCTCCTGGCTGGCGTCGTCGCGGTCTTCATCAAAATCTTTACCCTTGGCGGCCTCTATCCCGGTCCGGTGATCGGCATCGTGGTCCAGGCCCTGGCGGTGGAGATCGCGCTCACCGCAACCGGCGGTCGCGCCGTGGGCGCGGCGATCGGCGGGTTCTTCGCCCTCGCCACCAACCCGCTGCAGAAGCTCACCACGATGTGGGTCGTGACCGGGAGGGACGCGGTCCGCGGCTACATGCAGCTTCTCCAGGAGAGCGCAACGGCGATCGGCCTGGGAGGCCTCAGCCCGACGGTCATCGTCTCCGCAGTCGTCGTGGCCACCGGTGCGATCGGCGCGGTCGGAGGCTTGTGGGCTTGGCGGGTCGCGGGCCGTGTCGTGCAAAGGATCGGGAGGAGTCCGTGAAACGGGTGGCCGCCGTTGCTCTCGCCGTGTCCACGGTCATCGTGCTCTTCGGCGAACCGATCAACGCAGTGTGGGCGGCCCTGGTGGCTGTGGCCGCGGTGTGGGTCCTCGACCCGGTGGCGCTGCGTGCGGGGCTTCGTGTCGGCGCGGTCCTCGCCATCGTCTTCGCGGCCGCGGTGACGGCCGCCGTCGTGGCCTGGGCGGAAGGTCCGCAGCGTGGAGTGGAGCTCGGCGGCATGGTGCTGCTCCGCCTGCTGATCATGACCATCGCGGCCGGAGTGCTGGTCCGTTCAGTGAACGCCGAGAAAATCCTCCGCTTGACCGAGCGCTTGGGGCTCGAACGACTCGGCCTGGTCCTCGGTCTGGCGCTCAACTCGCTGCCGAGTCTGGCGCACGCGTCGGGTGATGTGTGGACCGCGGCCAGGGTGCGCAGCGACGGACCGTTGCAATTACTGCGGCGTGTTCCGAACCTTGGCGAGGTGCTGCTCTCACACACCGCCCGCATCGCTGAGGAGGCGTCCGCTGCCGCGTCTCTTCGTGGACACTCGGCCCTCACGCGCCCGGGCGGGAGGGTTTCAGGGGCCGTGCGAACAGTCGTTGTCACGGGGCCGCCCGGAGGGGGCAAGACCGATGTGGTGGCGGCCGTAGCCGGCCAGCTGCAGAACGAAGGGGTGCCGGTCTTCGGGTTCATCCAGCCGGGGATCCTCGAAGACGGCGAGAAGGTCGGATTTCGGCTTCGCGACGTGGCCACCGGGGACGAGGCCGTCCTCGCGACACGCGGCGAGCGGCGCGAAGGTGATTTCGGCACCCGCTTTCAGTTTACGGATGAAGGATTCCGGCTCGGGAGCCAGGCCCTGTCGCGGGTCGTGCCAGGGTCGGTTGTGATCGTCGACGAGCTCGGCCCGGTCGAGCTGCGCGGCGAGGGCCACATGCCGGCCGTGCGGAGAGCCCTGGCTGCACCTGGCCTCCGAGGCGCAATCATCGTCGTCCGCCGCGCCCTCGTGCCGTCCCTGCTCGATGAGCTGGACGCCTCGGATGCGGTGGTGATCGACGTCGAAAACGGCGGCCGGGGCTCGGCGGAGGAGATCGCCGCGGCTCTGCTGAGCTCGTCGAGCTGAAGCGAGGAAGTTCGCGGTCATCTCGCGATCGGGCCGTGGTGGGGGGAGCACGTCGATATGGGTGGGTCGAGTTGCCGGGGGAAATGGTGTGTTCATTTTGGCGCATCATTTTTGAGAGAGGTAATCATTTCGCATCTCATTTTTGACATCTGGTGTCCTCGTTCATATCGTTGAATATGTACCGATTGGTGGAATTATCCACAGAATGGCGCGCGCGGGACGGCCGAAGTGTTGGTCCCGAGGAAGCTCCCTCCCGCGGCTTCGGCGAGGGCGCGCAGCACGCGCCGTCCGACCGATGACCACATCGGCGAAGGGAGATGGAGATGCCACGAGGAATCAGTTCGGCGTTCGCCTGTCTCGCATTAGCCCTGTCATGCGCCGCGGTGGTCGAGTCGCAGGACTTCTCCTGCACCAACTGTTTCTCCGAGACATCGGCGGGCGAAAGCCACAGCTGCGCCATTCGCGAGGACGGTTCGTTGACCTGCTGGGGGTATGACTTCTTCGGCCAGTCAACGGCTCCGACGCTCGATCCCGAGTGGTACGACGTCGTCCAGGTCTCGTCGGGCGGTTATCACACCTGTGCCGTGGTCGACTGTACGCCTCCTCCGGGCCAGTTCTGTGTCCTCGGCAACGGTTGGTGCTGGGGAGATGACGATGACGGCCAGGCTTCACCGCCGTTCGGCGCCGTCTTCGACCACATCGCTGCCGGACGCTACCACTCGTGCGGGCTCACGACCGAAAACCAGGTCCGCTGCTGGGGCAACGACGACTACGGGCAGGCGACCGATCCGTCCCTGCCGAGCGACCGCCAGTTCACTCAGATCTCGGCGGGTGGCTATCACAACTGCGGCATCATCGAGTGCCTGCCGATGCATGTCTGTTTCTGGCCGACGAATGTCGAATGCTGGGGCTCCAACGGGTGGGGTCAGACGACGTTGACCGGCCTGGCGAACGATTTCGTCCAGGTATCGGCGGGCTGGTACCACAACTGTGGGGTGCGCGAGTCCGGTGCGGTAGAGTGCTGGGGCCGGGACGACTACGACCAGTCGACGCCACTCACGAGGTTTCTGTTCCAGTCGGTATCGGCTGGTGGCTTTCACAGCTGCGGCCTGACGACCGGAGGCACGGTGGCTTGCTGGGGCCGCGACGACTTCGGCCAATCGAGCCCGCCGAAGGGCACTTTCACATCCGTGTCGGCCGGCGGTTTTCATACCTGTGCCGTGCGAACCGACGGTTCGGTGGCCTGCTGGGGGGCCGAAAGCTACAACCGGTTGATTCCTACCGCGGGCCTGTGCGGGCTGTTCGACGCCGACTTCGAGGTCGGCGGCGACTGCCGCTGGAGCAACGGCAGCACGCCGTGCTGGACCTACGATTGTGACGGCGACGGCAGCGTCTCTGCAAACTCCGATAGCCACTGCCTGCCGTCACCACCGCTGAGCGCACCTCCGGAGTGCCCCTTCCCGGGCGGTATTTGGATCGACCAGACGGCGGCGTGCGGCACCTATGACTGCGCGGACGAAAACCCATTCGTGTTCTCGGGCCAGACCGAGTACTATCCGGTGCCCTACACTCCCGACGACGGCACAGACGCCGATCGCTTCGACTTCGACTGCGATGGCGTCGAGGAAAAGCAGTACGACCGCCTCGCCACCAGTCTCTGCTGCGCGACGGTCGGGGGCCCATGCTTGGCGGTGGAGGGGCCGGGTTGCGATCTGCCGGGCTGGGACACGGCGACGGTCTCCGGGGTTCCGGCGTGCGGCGAGACCGCCGACTTTCTGACCTGCGAAACGACCCAGTCCGGCTGTCTCGAAACGGTCATCCAACAGACCCAGTCCTGCCGCTAGGGCCGCCGCCAGCGGAAAACAGGCGAACGGTAGTTCTCTGCTCAGAGCGATATGGGCTCATTTGCGAATTCTCAGGATTGATTCTTTTCCTGAACGATTCTTTTTATGCAGGTTTACGTTTTGAGATTCACTGAGCTGCGGTGATAGAATTCGGACATTAGAGGAGTCTGCCAGAACGAAAAAATTGTGAGGATGCAAAGGAGGCGGATGTGTATTTCAACGTGAAGCTCGTCCGTGTGACGGCGCATGTTGTGTTCGCGGTAGTGGTGTCGTTTGTCTGGACACTCCCTGCAGGCGCGCAGTGCTACGACTTGACGTTGCCTGGTCCTGCGATGACATCGATCACCATTGGACACCCGGACACTGGCTTGGTGCTGATGCCCCTGGCCGACATTTCTCTGAAGTCGTTCACCTTCAACAACCAGGGGCTTGCGGACACGGTATATCTCCAGCGAGTTTCGGACGGGGCGGTGCTGTATTCAACTGCGACCCCGGCAGGATCACCCGCCCACACCGTGGAGGTGGATTGGGACCTCCTGTACGGGGAAACCTACCGGCTTCTTGCAACTGACCCAAACAATGGACGGTATACGACGTCACCAGGTTTCCCATACAGCAACTCCAACCTCACGGTCCAAGGCACTTGGGCGTACAATGAATTGAATACCACTTGGTGGTTCCACTTCACCGGCCTGAGGACCGAGTGTTCCGTGTGTACGCCCAGCGAGGTTTCGGGACCGGCCTTGACCGGAACCGTCGGTAGCTGGCCAGACTCCGGCCTCTCCCTGACGGCGACTGCGAACACCACGCTGAGATCGTTCAGATTCCTGAACAACGGTACGCACGCAAGGATACTGCTCATTCGGGAGTCCGACGAGCAGGTGCTCTACGGGGTGACGACACCAGACGGTGAGAGCGACTACGTGGTGGTCGTGGACTGGAACCTGCTGGCCGGCGAAACCTACCACCTGGTTTCCGAGGAATCAAGTAACGGCAAGTACGCCAACTTCTCGAGTTTTCCGGTTGTCGACGGTGATCTCATTGTCAACGGCGCCTGGAAGGGAGGCGTCCTGGACACCAGCTACTGGTTCAAGTTCACGGATCTGAATACTCGTTGCGGGCCCTGTCCGTTCGATACCATCAAAGGTCCGGGCTCGTTCACCAACCCCGTCGCGGGCCACGCGGAATCGGGCCTCTCGATCACCGCCAATGTCGACACCATCCTGAGGCGCTTCACTTTCAACAACCAGGGCGCCCTCGATACGGTGCGTCTCGTCCGCGAGAGCGACTCCGTGACCATCGGCCAGGTGCAGACTCCGGCTGCCGATACGGCCTACCACGCGGTCGTGAACTGGCCGATGGAGGCGGGCCAGACCTACCACCTGGTGTCCGTCGCCGAAAGTAACGGGCGTCACCGCCCGTTGACTGGTTGGCCGTACAGCAACACCATAGTCACGGTCAACGGCTCCTGGTATGACGGCGGGCTGAGCACCGGATATTGGTTCACCTTCACCAATCTCCTCATGACCTCCGACTGTGGCCTCTTCGAGTTCGACTTTGAAGAAGCGGATCTCTTCGACTGGTCACGGACTTCGGGTGCGGACTGCGGAGGCTGGGAGTGGAACGGCGCCTGCTGGTACACGTCCGCGGCCGTCGCCATGACCTGCAACCAGGTGTGCAGCACGCGCGGTGGGTTCGACGTCGCCGGTTCGACTCATACCGGCAACAGGGTGGGGATCCACTACTGGCCGGAAAAGGCCTTCGGCAGCCTCTGGCAAGCAATTGAGTGCTCTTCGATCGACAACAACAAAAACTGGGGTGCGAGCGGATCATTTCCTAGCGGCGCCTATAGCCATCCCCAGTGCTACGTCAACTGCGCCTGCAACAACTGAGGTGCTGACAGCGGTGGACTGAGCGAAGACCCGCGTTTCGAGGGTCGGCATATTGCCGCCCCTTGCTCTTTGCGCGGGAATGACCCTCCCATGACACTCCGCTTGACCCCGGTCAATGCAAGGGTCCGCGCTCTGCGACACTCTATCCCCGTGAAGAAGGTCCTGTCCCTCCGCCGCGCTGTCCAGTGGGCGATGACGGTGATCACCGTCGTGATCGGCATTCAGTTTTCGCTGTGGGTGATGCCCCACCTCGAGGGCCGCTGGCCGACCGTCTCGCGGCCGCCGGGAGTCGAGGCATTCCTGCCGATCGACGGCATGATGGGCCTCCGCCACCTGTTGCACGAGGGGACCATCGATCCCATCCACCCGGCCGGCCTCGCCATCTTCCTCGGCATCTGCCTGATGTCCCTGGTGGTGGCCAAGTCCTTCTGCTCGCACATCTGTCCGGTCGGCCTTCTGTCGGAGCTTCTCGGCCGCCTCGGCTTCCGCCTCATCGGCACGACCCTGACCCCGCCGAAGTGGCTCGACATTCCGCTGCGCAGCCTCAAGTTCCTGCTCCTGGGCTTCTTCGTCTGGGCGATCTGGTTCGCCATGGACCCGCACGCCGTCGAGGCCTTCCTCGCCAGCCCCTACGCCAAGATCGTCGACGCCAAGATGTGGCTCTTCTTCGCTCAGCCGACCCGCCTGACGATCGCAGTCCTCGGCGTCCTCGTCGTCGGCTCGGTCTTCGTCCGCGACCTGTGGTGCCGCTACCTCTGCCCCTAC
>JAJDNM010000027.1 GCA_022340665.1 Acidobacteriota bacterium
AACCCCGAGCGGCAGCATTCGAATGGGCGAGCCCGCCGCGTAGTGGTCCGGCACCTCGTCCGGAGATCCGCCCAGAAGCTGATCGATGACATCCCCCCCGCACACCTCATTGTCCATGTCCCGAAACGGTGCCAGCTGTCCTGGTCCGGCCAAGCTCACCGCAGCCACGATCGGCAGGGACGTTTCCGAGTACAACACGCTCTCTTCCTCGATCCTCGGTCGAGCGGCTGCCCAGAGAGCGAGGTGTCCACCGGCCGAGTGGCCTACCGCGACCACACGATTCAGATCGAGTCGATACTCGGACTCCATAGCCCGCAGAAAGTCGATGGCTTTGGCAACATCGAGAAGGGTATTCGGCCAACCACCTCCGGGGCTGTCGACGCGTCGATACTCTATGTTCCACGTCGCGATGCCCGCCTGCGCGAAGGCTTTCGCAAACCGACCCAGGTACTCCAGATCTGCGAACGACAGCCAGCATCCGCCATGGATAACGACGAGCACCGGGAACGGGCCTTCGCCGTCCGGCAGAAACAGGTGGCCGAATTGGTTTGCGTCCGTCCCATAGTTCAGCACCACGTTAGGCACCACCGGATCCGCTCCCAATACATCCCGAGATGTCAGATACTGCGCCATCGACCGCGCCGACCACAGGCACAGACAAGCACACGCAATCACGGTTGCCGTTCGAGTTCCCGGAACCCTAAATCGCATCCCGACCCCCTTCAATCGCCCAACAGATTTCAGGTCGAGCAACAACCTTTTTCAACGAGAGATCCCGCCCATCTTACACGGCTCGAGAAGGCAAGCGGCGAACACCATGCCTCATTCCGAACTCCGAATTTCGAATTCGTTCTTTTCTCCCATGAGAAAATCTCCACAATGACTATCGACTGCAACCATTGCGGCCTGCCTGTGCCGACGGGTCTGGTGGAGGACGGGGCCGAGCTCCAGTTCTGCTGCAACGGATGCCGGGTGGCTTACGAGGTGATCCATCAGCACGGGCTCGACGGCTACTACGACATCAAGGCCCGTATCGACGGGCCCGATCTGGCCGCGCAGCGCTCCGGCAAGAGCTTCGCGGAGTTCGACGATCCCGCATTCTGGGACCTCTACTGCCGCGACCGGTCCGACGGTGTCGCGACTGTCGAGCTCTACCTCGAGGGCGTGCACTGCGCCGCTTGTGTGTGGCTGGTGGAGAAGCTAACGGTTGTGGTCGACGGGGTAGCCGAGGTGCGACTCGACCTCGGCCGCTCGCTCGCCACTGTCACCTGGAACCCCGAAACCACGCAGCTGTCGGAGATCGCTCGGTTCCTCGATTCCATCGGCTACGCGCCACATCCCTTTCGCGGGGTCGAGGCGCGGGACATGGCGCGGCGTGAAGAGCGCTCCTTGTTGATCCGGATAGCAGTCTCCGGTGCCATCGCCGGCAACGTGATGCTCATCGCCTTCGCTCTCTACGGCGGCCATTTCCACGGCATCACCGACGAGTTCAGGAACCTCTTCCGGTGGGTCAGCATGGCCCTCGCGGTGCCGTCCGTCTTCTGGTGCGCCAACGTCTTCTACCGCGGGGCCTGGGGGGCGCTCAAGACTCGCAGCCTGCACATGGACCTGCCAATCGCGATCGGCATCCTGGCCGGTTTCACCCAGGGTGCCATCAACACTGTCCGCGGCACCGGCGAAATTTACTTTGACTCGGTGACGGCGCTGATCTTCTTCCTCCTGGTTGGCCGGTTCCTGCAACGTCGTCAGCAACTCAAAGCGGCAAGCTCCACCGAGCTGCTCTTCACCCTCGCCCCATCCACCGCGCGCCTGGTGGAAGCCGAGGGTGTTCGCGAGGTACCGATCGAAGCTCTCGGACCCGGGGCCATAGTCGAGGTCCGGGCCGGGGACTCGATCCCGGCGGATGGTGTCGTGTCCGACGGCTCCTCGACCCTCGACCGATCGCTGCTCACCGGTGAGTCACTGCCCGAACCGGTTACCGCCGGAGACCCCGTCCACGCCGGCACCGTCAATTTGGGAAGTCGAGTCCTTGTGGAGGTCCGCGCGACCGGCGAGGACACGCGCGTCGGCCGATTGATGCGGCTGGTCGAGGAGGGAGCCCTTCGGCGCGCCCCGGTGGTACAGCTCGCCGACCGGATCTCGGGTTGGTTCGTAGCCCTCGTGCTGGCGTTGGCGGCAATCACCGTCGCCGTCTGGCTGCCGCTCGAGCCCGAGCACGCGGTCGAGCACGCAGTCGCGTTGCTCATAGTCAGCTGCCCCTGCGCCCTCGGGCTCGCCACGCCGTTGGCGGTCAGCGCCGCGATCGGCCGTGCCGCCCGCAAGCAAATCCTGATCAAGGGTGGCGATGCGCTCGAGAACCTGGCCCGGCCTGGGCGAATGATCCTCGACAAGACCGGCACGCTGACAGAAGGGAAACTGGGGATCCTAGCCTGGTGGGGCGATGTAAGCGTGAAACGGATGGTGGCGGCGATCGAGCGTCACTCCGCCCACCCGGCAGCTCGCGCCCTGGGATCGGACGATCTCATTGAGGGGCTGCCGGAGGTGACGGAGGTGCGAGAGATCACCGGCGCCGGCATCAGCGGGATGTGCAATGACCAGGAAGTCATGATTGCCTCGACGGGCCACGTCTCCAGCGAGCTTGGCGGCCTGCCGGAAGAAGCCTCGGAGGCCGCGGATGCCTTCGCCCGCAAAGGCCTGAGTCCGGTGGCAATAGCGGTCGACCACCAGGTCGTGGCGATAGTGGGGATCGGCGATCCCCTTCGCCACGACAGCGCGGATGCCGTGAGCGCAATTGTCGACGATGGATGGACTGTTGAAATTCTCTCCGGGGACCACCCGCTGGTCGTTCAATCGATCGCCGAACAAATCGGCCTTCCGGCGGCATCGGCTCACGGCGGAGTGACCCCAGAGCAAAAGCTCGAGGCGGTGCGGGAGGGAGCAGCAGGCGCAACGACGGCAATGGTCGGCGACGGCGTGAACGACGCCGCGGCGCTGGCCGCGGCCACGGTTGGCATAGGCGTCCACGGGGGCGCAGAGGCTGCGTTGGCCGCCTCCGACGTCTATCTCGCACGTCCCGGCCTCGCGCCGGTTGTGGAGCTTCTCGACGGCGCGGAGCGCACGCTCGGCGTGATCCGCCGCAATCTCGTCTTTTCACTCGCCTACAACCTTGTCGCGGTGAGCTTCGCCATCACCGGCCACATGAGTCCGCTCCTCGCCGCAATTCTGATGCCGTTGAGCAGTATGACGGTTGTGTTGAGTTCGTATCGAGCACGGACGTTTTGAAGTTTTGAGTTCTTAGTGTTGAGTTTTGAGTTCCCACCCGGCCTCCCAGTTCTCGGGCGGGCGGGGGATAACTCAACACTCAAGATTCAAAACTCAACACTGAGGAAACGGGCGGTAGAATAGCGTCGTGTCCGCTGTCTACATCGCCCTGCCATTCGCCCTGCTGCTGGCATTGCTCTTCCTCGCAATGTTCATCTGGTCGGTGAGATCCGGGCAGATGGACGACCTGGAAACCCCGGCCCACCGCATCCTCGGAGAAGACGAGGAGCGAAGGACGCCCACCCCGTCGGACGACGACCCACTAGATCGGTGACCAACTCGACTGCCGCTGGGGCGGGGCTCGTAACCGTCGGCCCCCCTCCGGAATAGGAATCCACAGGAGATCCAGTGATGTGGTGTTTCACTCTTGAAATGGCTTCCCGGAGAGCCGACCGCAGCCGCCCTCCAGCGGTCACGGGACGAGACACCCATCCCCCAAGAGATCTCCACCCCAACGTCATCCACCTGATCTGCTGACAACCCCACCCAACCCGCACACCGTTGCGGCGTCCGGGCGCCGCGATGGTCCATCCCCGACCACCCAACCGATGCTCGATGCTCGATGCTCGATGCTCGATTTAACGAATCGATAAATCGCGTTGCTGAATTGTCAAGGGGCTTACCATGGCAAAGCCCGAGGGGCGAAGCCGGGTGGGCGGATCGATTATCCAGTATCCAGCATCTAGCATCGGGTGGGCGGGCGGTCAGACGATCAGCATCGCATCGCCGTAGGAGAAGAAGCGGTATCGTCGGCCAATCGCCTTGGCGTAGGTGTCGAGAATCTTCTCCCTTCCGGCGAGGGCGCTGATCATCATCAAAAGGGTCGAACGAGGCAGGTGGAAATTGGTCAGCATGGCACCCACGCCCCGGAACGCATATCCGGGCGTTATGAAGAGCCGGGTCAATCCGTCGCCGGTCCGGGCGCGGCCCTTCCCTGCGGCCAGGGCACCCTCGAGGGCGCGCACCGAGGTGGTGCCAACGCAGACGATCCGGCGTCCCGCCTCGAGGGCGGTGTTGACCGCCACCGCCGTAGGTTCCGACAGCCAGTACCACTCCTCGTGCATCTCGTGATCAGAGATGTTCTCGACCGATACCGGCCGGAAGGTGCCGAGCCCAACGTGCAGGGTCAGCGATGCGATTTCGATGCCGCGGTCCCGGATATCCTGCAGGTGGCCCTCGGTGAAGTGGAGCCCGGCGGTCGGCGCCGCGGCCGCACCCGGAGCGGCGGCATAGACCGTCTGATAATTCCGCCGGTCCTCCTCGATGCCCCCCTCGGGCCGTCCGATGTAGGGAGGCAACGGCATTTCGCCAATGCGGTCCAGCCGCTCGAGACCGAGCGACGGGTCGAACCGCACGCGCCAACGTCCCTGGCCACGCCGCCCCTCCGGAATCGCCACGCCTCCATCGGAGAGCACGATGCGTTCGCCGATCCTGGCGCGAGCCGACGGGCGCAGCAGTGCTTCCCAGGCGTCACCGTCCAGCGCTCTCAGTAGTAGCAGCTCGAACTTCCGGCCGGTGGGGCGGTGGGCCCAGAGGCGCGCCGGAATCACGCGCGTATCGTTGAGCAGCAGCAGGTCATCGGGCCGAAGGTATTCGACGAAATTGCCGATGTGGCGGTGCTCGAGTTCGCCGCTCGCACGGTCGAGCACCAGCAGCCGCGACGTGCCGCGCGGCACCGGCGACTGCGCAATCAGCTCCTGCGGCAGCTCGTAATCGAAGTCGTCGGTTCGCACGGGCGCATTCTACCGTTCGCCCGTCGATCCTCGATGCTCGATCCTCGATGCGCATCGTTGTTTTCGACTCGTGGATCGGTAATTGAGTACCTTCCGGCACGTGACAGATGCCAACCCAATCTTTCCCTAACCGGTCGGATAACCCGACCCCAATTCCTGTACTACCTGTGAACATCGGATCGAGGCGCATGGCGCCGGTTCGACGTTAGAATCACTGAAATGAAACGACCGAAAGAACACCGCCTGGGTCGTCGCGCCGAATGGGCGGCGATGGTGCTTCTGCTGGCCAAGGGTTACCGCCCAAAACACCGCAACTGGCGCGGTGCCGGAGGTGAGATCGACCTGGTGATGAAGCGTAACGGCACCACGGTCTTCGTCGAGGTCAAGGCCAGGTCGGGCCGGGAGTTCGGCGGCGCTGGCGAGGCGCTGAACACCAAGAAGCAACAGATTCTCACCCGCGCCGCCTCGGCCTACCTCGGTACGTTCGGACTCTGGGAGGAGCCGTGCCGCTACGATCTGGTGACTATCGAACGCGTGGGGGGCCTCTTCCCCTGGCGCATCCGCCACTTCCGCGACGTCTTCCAGCCGAATCTCGGACGGCAATTCTGAATTCTCAATTTTGAATGTTGAATTCCCACCCACCCGTTCTCTGGTCGTGCGGGTGGGAAATTCGAAATTCGAAATCCCAAATCAGCTCTCTACTGCCTTCACCTGCCGACTCACTCTCATCTCTTCGGTTGCGGTTCCAAAGGCCATCTTGAGGTCCTCGAGGATGCGATAGAGCGTCGGTACGAGAAGCAGTGTGATGGCAGTCGCGAAGACGATGCCGTATCCCAGACTCACCGCCATGGGAATCAGAAACCGAGCCTGCATGCTGGTCTCGAAGATCATCGGTGACAGACCGAGAAAGGTCGTGGCAGTGGTCAACAGGATGGGTCGGAATCGCCGTTCGCCCGCCTCCCTGATGGACTCGTCCACCGACACACCTTCACGGCGCAGGCGATTGATCAGGTCGACCAAAATAAGCGAGTCGTTGACCACGACGCCGGTCAACGCAACCATTCCGAACATCGACAGCATGGTCAGGTTGAGACCCATCGCGATGTGGCCGAAGACGGCACCCACGAGGCCAAATGGAATCGCCGACATGATAATCAGGGGCTGGGTGTAGGACCTGAACGGAATCGCCAGGAGCGCGAAGATGGCAATCTGAGCCACCAGGAAGTTGACCTTCAAGCTGTCCAGCGATTCCTTCTGTTCGCGCTGCTCACCTTCAAAGTCGTACGTCAGGCCGGGAAACTCGAGCGCGAGATTCGGCAGCACCTCTTTTCGCAGATCGGCGTTGATTTCATTGGCGTTCGCCACGGATGCGTCGACATCGCCCGTCACAGTCACCACGCGACGGCGATCCGTTCGGTTGATTACGGCGTATCCCCGTCCCTCCTCGACCGACGCGACAATCGTGAACGGAACCTCGCTACCGTCCGGCAGGCGCACCCGCATGTTCTCGATGTCGCCCAAAGACCGCCGCTCATCTTCCGGGTACCGAACCATGACCCGGATGTCGTCTCGACCGCGTTGGATCCTCTGGACCTCCCGACCGTAGAAACCTGCACGCACCTGGCGACCCAGATCGGCCAGGGTCAAACCGGCGGCACGACCCTCTGGCGTCAGCGAGAGCTCGAGCTCCTGCTTGCCCGGAAGGAATGAGTCCGCGATGTCCTTGGTTCCCGGGTACTCGGCTATGATCCCCTTGAGCCGATCGACCACGTGAAGCAGGGTGTCGAAGTCCCTGTGAGCGAGCTGCACGCTGATCGCGTCCCCGGGTGAAAAGAGGCTCGACTTGTATATGAGCGACACCGCACCCGGAACCTCGCCGACGATCTCGCGCCATCGGTTCAGGAGCTCTGAGGAACTGACCGATCGGTGCTCTGAACCCAGAAGTTCAACGCTGACCTCGCCGAGGTGAGCGGAGTTCTGTGCCACGTTCTGTGACGCCATCGGACCGTGCGCCCCGGCGGTCGGATGTTGTCCCACGGTCGCCGAGATATGGGTGACGATCGAAGGGGCCCCTTCGGACTTGCCCTCGTCGTACTCCCGGGCGAGCTGTACCGCGCCCTCGGTAATCCTGTCCAGCACCGCCTGCGTCTGCTCGACCGGCGTCCCCTGCGGCATGGTCAACATCGCCGCCATGCTGTCGGCATCCACGTTGGGCATCATGCTGAACTTGAGGTATCCGCCGACTACCACCGCCACACTCACGATGAGGAAAACGAGAGCCATGGAAACCGTCAGATACCGCCACTCGAGGGCCAGGTCGAGGCTCTTCCGATAGGGACCACTGATGATCCACTGGAGACCTCTATGGACCGTCTTCTGGACACGCTCGATCGGGCCGAGGATCGGCCTCAGGATCCGGTTGAAGAGATGACCGTCACCCGACAGGTGGGCCGGCAGGATGAGGAGCGCCTCGACCAGCGACATCAGGAGCACCGAGATGACGACGATCGGGATCTGTTTCATGATCTGGCCCATGCGACCCGACACGAAGAGCAGCGGAGCGAAAGCGGCAACCGTCGTGATGACGGCGAAGGTCACTGGCATCGCCATCTCGCGCACGCCGCGGATGGCCGCGTCGAGGGGTTTGATGCCTTTTTCCAGATAGTTGTAAACGTTTTCGCCGACAACGATTGCGTCGTCGACCACGATGCCGAGGACGACGATAAACGCGAACAGCGAGACCATGTTGAGGGTGACATCGAAATGTGGGACCAGCCAGAATCCCCCGAGGAACGAGATTGGAATTCCCATGGTGGTCCAGAATGCCAGCCTGAGATTCAGAAACAGGGCCAGACAGGCAAAGACGAGGATCAGACCAAGGCGGGCGTTTCGCAGCAGCAGGCCGATCCGCTGCCTGAGAATGATCGAATCATCGTCCCAGGTATCGACTGAGACCCCCGCCGGAAGGGTCGGCTCGAGGTCCTCGATGAAATCCTTGGTCACTTCGGCCACCTCGAGCGCACCTTCGCTGCCGACTCTGTAGACCTGTATCAGGGCCGCTCTCTTGCCGTTGAAGCTGGTAGCCGTGTCGGTGTCCTCGAACCCGTCGACCACGGTCGCGACATCTGACAGGTAGACCCGTGTCCCATCTGACCGGGTCACCACGACGATGTCCTCGAATTCGGTGCCGTGATACATCTGGCCCTTGGTCCGGAGCAGGATCTCGCCGCCACGAGTCTTGACCGCTCCACCGGGTAGATCGAGGGACGACATCCCCACTACGTTGGCCACCTGCTCGAAGCTGAGGCCATATCGCCTCAGATCTTCCTCCGAGACCTCGATCGAGATTTCGTAGTTGCGGACACCCGCAATTTCCACCTGAGACACGCCTTCCCGGGCCGTGAGCTCATCTCGAACCGTTTCCGCCAGTGCCTTCAGCGTCTTCTCGGAGGCGTCTCCGTGGAGCACGACCGTGATCACCCGTCGCCGGGTGTCACCCTCGGCAACCACTGGCTTCTCGGTCTCGATCGGGAAGGTCTCGATCCGGTCGACCGCAGCCTTGATATCGTCGAGGACCTTTGTGTCGTCCGCGTCCTCTTCAAGCTCGGCGGTGACCACTCCCATGTTCTCTTGCGCCACGGACCGAATTCGCTTGATACCCTCGATCGAGGCGATTGCCTCCTCGACCCGCACACACACACCCTCCTCCGCCTCGGCCGGTGACGCTCCACGATAGGGCACCCGGATTGTCACGGTGTCGGTGTCGATTTCGGGGAAAACCTCGACCACGACTCGAGCCAGGGCCAGCGCACCCGAAACCAGAATGAAGATCATCAACATGTTCGCCGCGACGTGGTTGGCGGCAAACCAGGCCAGCGGTCCCTTGCGGCTGTCTTTCATGCCGGTCCTCCCGCCGGGCCGTCGCTCGCCCGCCGCACCTTCATCCCGTCCGTCACCGCGTCGAGCGCAGTCACAACTACCAGATCACCGTCTTCGAGACCCGCCGAAACGAGGCTCCGCTCGCGATCCGCACGCAGCACTTCCACATTACGAATCTCGAGAGTACCGTTCTCAAAGACCCACACCCGATTGTCCTCTCGAACTGCATAGCGGGGCAGGGACACGACATTGGCAAGCGTGCGGCCGAAAATCCGTACGTCGGCGAAGGTGCCGGGCAGCAGCGGAGGGTGATCTACGTTGGCTTCGTACGGATCTGCGACCTCGACCACTACGTGAACCATCCTCGAGATCTGGTCGACCTGGGCTTCCATCCGCGTCACCGTGCCATCCCACACGACCTCGTGGCCTCCGAGCTCCGCGCTGACCTCCGCTCTCGGACCCGAACTCCGGTTCCCGGAAGGCACGTCGAACCACGCGAGCTCTCGGCTTTCGAGCGGAACTCGCACCTCGACGGTGTCGGTGCCGTAGACGGTGGCGAGACGGCTGCCGACGCCCACGAACTGGCCGACATCGACGTTTTCAGACACGACCACCCCGTCAAACGGAAGGGACAGCCGGGTTCGCTCCAGATTGAGCTCTGCGACGGCGAGATCCGCGACGGCCGCCGCGTACTCCGCCTCGGCCTGCCGAATCTGCGGTTCGCGAATCACGAGGCCGGTCGGCTCCTCACCTGGATGGAGTCCGTCCCACTCTTCCCTGGCCACCTCCGCCTCCGCCTTCTCGCGGTCGAAATTGACCTTTGCTCGAGCCACAGCCGCTTCCGCGCGCTCCATTGCCAGCTCGTAATCGCGCGGATCGATGGTCACAAGTACCTCTCCTTTCTTGAAGAAGCCACCCGCGACCACCGATGGGTGAACCCGGATCACCTGGCCCGGTACCTGGGGCACCAGGTCGACTGTTACCCGAGGTGCGACCTCACCGTGGCCGGTGACGATGATCGGAGCATCAGCGACTTTCACTTCGATGACCTCGACCAGAGGCCCGAGGGCCGGCCGTTCCACTCTGGGGGGCGCCTTCCGGGCGGAGGCAATCAGCGCTGCGGCGGCGACGCCCACGACGAGAACGATGACCGGGATGACGAGCTTGAGAGTTTTCGAAGACATCAGAGCACCTCTCTTGAATTCGGAATGAGGAATTCGGAGTTAGGAATTGTGGATTCGGCCTGTTTCCCACGTTCCTCGGAATCACCAACTTCGGCAGATGGAGTGTCTGTGGACCAGTCGCCACCGAGGGAGAGGAAGAGATCGATACGCGAGCTCCATACGTCTGCGGTCGCCGCGAGGTTTGCCTGCTCGGCGAGCCGCAGCCGCCGTTCGGTCTCGAGCACGGTCAGCAGGCCCCCCACACCACGCTGATACCGCTCCTTGGCCAGGCGGTCGGCCGCTCGGGCCTCTTCGACCCGCTGGTCCGAGAACTCCCGGTTGCGTTGCGAGGCCTCGCTGAGCACCAAGGCCTCCTCCACGTCGCGCAGAGCGTTGAGGACCGCCCCGGCATACAACGCGGTTGCCTGCTCGGCCCGCGCCCGGGCTGCGTCGACATCCGCCCGCCGCTGACCTCCGGAGAAGATCGGCCCGACGAGACTGGCGATCGCGTTGTAGACGATCCCGTCCACCGACGTCAGATCGGCTAGGGTGTCCGAACGGCCGCCCGCCGACCCGGTCAGGCTGAGGTCCGGATACAGGGTTGCGATCGCCGCACCGACGCCGTAGGTAGCAGCAGCAAGCTGCATCTCCGCCTGACGGAGGTCCGGCCGGCGATCGAGCAGCTGGGCCGGAAGACCGACCGGCACCGGATCGAGCGACGGCAGGCGCGGCAGGGTGTCGGGAAGATCTCCCCCACTTCCGGGGCGCCGGCCTACCAGCACGTCGAGGGCAAGCTTGGCCTGCTCGAGCTGGGCAGCGATCACCGCCTCGGAGGCCCGGGCCGAGGCAAGGTTTTCACGCGCCAGGTGGACCTCGACCGCGTCGGCAATACCCGCTCTGTAACGCCGCTCCACCGTGCTCAGGGTCGATTGCCAGCTTTCGGTAATATCGCGATTGATATCCAGTGCCCACCCTGCGGTCGCGACCAGGACACGGGCGCGCACCACCGCGCCCACTACCGAGTGGATCACCGCCTCGCGAGACGCTTCCTCGGCGAGCAGGCTCGCCCAGGATGCCTGCCGCGTCCGCTTGAGACGTCCGAAGAAATCGGCCTGCCAGGAGACGTTGAGATCGTACGAATAGGTCGTCGAGAAGATTTCTCTTCGCCCCGTGCCCGGCAGGACAAAGGACATCTTCTGGCGGGTCCCACCCGCGCCGTATCCAACCTGCGGCCACATCGCGCCCCCGGCCCTGCGCAGGCCGGCTTCGGCCTCGAGTACCCGCGCCGCCGCGGCCCGCAGATCGGGGTTGTTGGCGAGGGCCAGTTCGACCAACACGGTGGTTGTCTCGTCACCGAACTCTTGCCACCAGGGCGTTACTTCCGGCAGCGGCTTCGCATCGGCCCCCGACGCGTGAACAAAGCCGTCGGAAACGTCCGCAGCCGTCGCAGGGCGTTCGGGATCGGGACCGAGCGTGCATCCCACCGCAAGCAACAGGGCGATTCCCACTCCCGCGAGCCGAATCAATGGCTGATTTTTCATGAGACTACCTCTCGTCCTGGCTCACGATCTTCCCGGATCATCTCCGCGTCGGCGCAGGCGCGGATGCCTCCGGCCGAGAACCGAACGAAATGGCTCACATGATCCGCGAGGCGTTCCGGTACCAGATTGGATCTTTCGTGAACCGTGAACAGGTGATAGGTCTTGAGCACGTGCAGGAGCTGGCCGACCTGTGACATGGTGCACATCCGGGCGGTCTCCGGATCGAGAGGCGGCCCGCACTTGGCCAGGGCAGCGGTGGCGCGCTCCATTAGCGGTCGGATGAACTCGTTCAGGAAAACGCCTTGTGGAAGCCGCGGAGTGATCATCTCTCGCGACACCAAATCGAGAAAGAGGCGGCCGTGGCTATCGTCGACCAGAGGCTCGAGGAATCCGTTTGCGAAAGACTGCAAGTACTCCTCGAGAGCCGGCGCCGGGTTCCTCGCCAGCAACTCGTCGAGGGTCTCGATTCGCCGATCGCGAAGGGCGGTGACCATGGACCGGAAGGTCTCGAGATAAAGGTTTTCCTTGCCGCCGAAGTGGTAATTGACCGAGGCCACGTTGCAGCCCGCTTCGGTCGTGATGTCGCGCACCGAAGTCGCTTCGAAACCCTTCTCGGCAAAGAACTTCTGTGCTGCACGGAGGATTCGCTCGCGGGTATCCTCAGACTCCTGAGTTCGACAGACATGGGTGGACGATGCTTCCATGACAACTCCCAACAAATGTTTCAAACAATGATTCTAAACAAATGTTTTAAACTGTCAAGAAAGGCTCGGCTCGACGGTCGATCGGCTGGACGGCTCATCGGCCCGCCGTGTTGCCGTCTTGCCGTCCTGCCATCTTGCCGATTGTCGGCGTTATCATGCCCTCCATGCAATACGACCTCACCTCCCGCCGTTGGCTGATACTCGCGTCCACGGTCGTCAGCTTCTTCGCTGTCGGCGTGACCTTTTTCGCGGTGCCTCCGTTGATCCCGGAGCTGGTCACGCGTTTCGGCCTCAGCCATCTCGAAATCGGAGTGCTGATGGGATCGATCGCCATCCCGGCGATATTCCTGTCGATTCCACTCGGTGCGGCTGTCGATCGTTGGCCGGCGCGAGCGGCGGGAAACGCCTCACTGTCCCTGATGCTCATCGGCTCACTCCTCTTCGCCGTGGCACCGAATTACATGACCCTCCTGATCGGTCGCCTGCTCTTCGGGCTCGGCGCTCTCGTCGTCAATCTCCTGCTCGCCCGCCTCGTCACCGCGGCCTTCGCCGGTCGGGAGCTTTCCCTGGCAATGGGCGTCTTCAATGCCGTGTATCCGGCGAGCATGGTGGTCATGTTCACCCTTCACCCGCGCCTCCTTGGAAGTCTCGGGTGGCGGGGTGAGCTCATGGCGCTGGCCATCATCGTCGTCATCGCCATTCCTCTGCACAATTTTGCGGTCCCGAAAAACCTGCGCGGCGAAGCAGCTACCGAGACCGACTCGCGCGAGCCTTGGATCACAGCGCCGCTGCTGGCGTTGGCCGTTTCCTGGATGCTCTTTTTCGCGGCCTACGCCTCGGTCTTCACCTTTGCTCCGGAGTGGGCTGGTGGCGGCTCCTCATCGCTCCTCATCGGCAGCCTGATTGCCTGGGTCGCCCTCATCCTCGCCCCAGTAGTGGGGACATTGATCGACCGTACCGGACGCACCGCCAGGTGGGTGCTCGGCGGTCAGCTCCTTCTGGCCGCAGTGTTGGCGACAATGGCCGGATCGGTGATCCATCCTGCTCTGGCAATGATTCTCGTTGGCCTCACGTTTGCGACGGTTTCGACTGCGACCTACTCGATGCCGGCTATTCTCGCACCCCCCGCCAGGATCGGATTTGCATTCGGTTTCATCACTGCCTTCTCCAACCTCGGAACACTGCTCGGGCCGGCGGCCGCCGGAGCAATCCGCGATCAAACCGAGGGCTGGAGCCTTGCGTGGGCGGTCCTCGCCGCCGCGGCAGCCGTCGGCGCTATGGCGACGCTGAAGTTGCCGGTCAAAGGAAATCGAGCTGCGGGACCTTCGGAATGAGACGTTCCTCGAACGCGCGCTCGAGGAACGAACTGACGGCCCTGCGCCCTCTCTCTCCGTAGTCCACGGTGAGCTCGTTGACGTACATCCCTACGAATCGGTCCGCCTTGTCGCGGTCAAGGCCACGACCGTAGTCGAGGGCATAATCGAGCGCCTCCTCACGATGTTCGAGGGCGTACTCGATGGATGATTTGAGGAGCACCGCGACCCGCTTGCACATCTCTCCGCCGAGATCGCGTCGGATAAGGTTTCCACCCAGCGGGAGCGGAAGCCCGTCGGTCTCCCCCGCCCACCACACTCCGAGATCCACGATCCGGTGAAATCCCTCGTCCTTCCACGTCAGCTGGCCCTCGTGGATGACTACGCCGGCATCCACTTCGCCGGATCTCACGGCCGGCATGATCTCGTCGAACGAAAGGGGCACCGTTTGCAGCCGCGGGTTCCACATCTTGAGGGCGAGTGCCGCCGACGTCAGACGGCCGGGAATGGCAACCGTCATCTCGGCGAGATCGTCCGACGATACCACCTCTCTCGATACCAGCACCGGCCCGTAACCGTCGCCCATCGACGCACCCGACGCGAGCAACGCATATCGATCATCGAGGTGGGCGTAGGCGTGGATCGACACAGCTGTCACCTCGTAGGTCCCGTCGAAGGCCTCGCGGTTGAGGGTCTCGATATCGGAGAGCACGTGCTCGAAGCGCAGGTCACCGGTGTCGATCAAATCCTTGGCCAACCCGTAGAACATGAATGCATCGTCAGAGTCCGGCGAGTGCGCAACACGAATCAGGGTCATCGATCCTCCAGGTCCCTGAACGGGAGGCGGCATTCTAACCCGGACGCTAGAATCACCACAGAGTCACGGAGAGCACAGAACCCGCCCGCCCAACCTCGCATTTCGGATTTCGGACTTGCCGCCCACCCACCTAACATCACCAAAACGTCAAGAAAACCAGCAGGCCCTCTCTGTGTTTCTGTGGTTCAAAAGTCTTTTTGACGCGCGACGAAACGTTCGATCAGCGCGCGAGTCGAGCTGTCGTGATGCGAGAGATCGACTTCACGGCCCGCCTCAAGGCTGCCGGTCTCGCCGAGGACGGTCCCCGCGAGGATTTTCCCCAGCTCGACGCCCCACTGGTCGAAGCTGTTGATCCGCCACACGACACCTTGCACGAATATCTGGTGCTCATACATCGCCAGTAGCATCCCCAACGACCTCGGCGTCACACCGTCGAGGAGAAATGTGTTGCTCGGGCGGTTGCCCTCGAAGACCTTGTGCGGCACAAGCGCCTCGATCTCTCCGTCCTCCATTTGCCGCAAGCGGAGTTCTTCCTCCACCTCGTCCGCGGGCCTTCCCCGCATCAGCGCCTCAGACTGGGCGAAGCAGTTGGCGATCAGCTTCTGGTGGTGGTCTCCAACCGGGTTGTGGGAGTTGATCACGCCGATGAAGTCACACGGCACCAACTCGGTGCCCTGGTGAATGAGCTGATAGAAGGCGTGCTGGCCATTGGTGCCCGGTTCACCCCACACGATCGGCCCCGTACGGTAACCGACCCGGTGTCCTTCGCGGTTGATCGACTTGCCGTTCGATTCCATATCGCCCTGCTGCAGGTAGGCCGGAAATCGACGAAGGTACTGGTCGTAGGGCAGCACCGCCCTGGTCGATGCGCCAAAGAAGTTACGATACCAGATGCCGAGCATCGCCATCAGGACGGGGATGTTCTTTTCGAGCGGCGCTTCGGCGAAATGCCGGTCAACCTCGTGGGCTCCCTCGAGAAATTCCTCGAACCGCTCGAATCCGATGGCCAAAGCTATGGTCAGCCCAATCGCGGACCAGCTCGAATATCGCCCGCCAACCCAGTTCCAGAACTCGAAGATGCAGTCAGGATCAATGCCGAACGCCTCGACCGCTTGGTGGTTGGTCGACAACGCCACGAAGTGTCGCGCTACAGCCGCTTCGTCTCCCAAAGCATCGACTAACCATCTACGAGCCGTGTGCGCGTTTGTCATCGTCTCCTGGGTGGTGAAGGTCTTAGACGCGATGACAAAGAGCGTTTCGGCGGGGTCGAGATCGCGGGTGTTCTCCGCGAAATCCGTCGCGTCGACATTCGAAACAAAGCGGACCTTCGGTCCGTCGCAGTACGGGGTCAGCGCTTCACAGATCATCGCCGGGCCGAGGTCCGAGCCACCAATGCCGATGTTGACGACAGTGGCAATCGGCCTCCCCGAAAAACCGAGCCACTGACCTGTTCGAACCGCTTCGGTAAATCCCCTCATCTTCCGGAGTACCGCTTCGACGCCCGGCATCACGTCTTCATCATCGACCTCGATCGGTGTCGCTGCACGGTTGCGCAACGCCACGTGCAGTACCGAGCGGTTTTCGGTCCAGTTGAGCTTTTCACCGGCGAACATCGCCCGGGCCGCCTCTTGCACACCGCTCGCCCTCGCCAGGTCGATCAACAGCTCGATGGTGGTCTCGTTGACCCGGTTCTTCGAGTAGTCGAAGAGTATGCCCGCAAGCTCGAGAGAGAACTGACTGAATCGGTTTGGGTCTGCCGCGAAGAGGTCGCGCATGTGGAGGCCGCGGATTTCACGGTGGTGCGCCTTCAGGGCTTTCCACGGCGCGGTCTCGGTGAGCGGTCTACCCTCACGCACCGCACGGTCTATCTCTGAGTCGAAAAGCATCGCCGAGCCTCCTCGAGTTCTGACGAGGATAGCGCAGAAAGGCTTTTCGGCTCGTCGGCCGTGCGGCTCATCGGCAAGTCGGGGGGCCCAGAGGACAGCTCGTCGAGCCGAGGGTGGGAGGGCGGGGGAAGCCGTTGGACCGTGCCGGCCGGGCGGGTTAGGCGGATTCAGCTACTCGCCCACTCAAGCGCGCGTGCGGGGTCCTCTTCGAGGAGCTCGAGCACCTCGTCAGAGGGCATGCGGCCGCGGGCGGTGTAGTGCTCGAGATAGGCTTCGACGGACTCGATATCCTCTTCGGCGACGTAGCCGTCGGGAAGCGATCTCGCGCCTTCGAGTCCGATCCTCCACAGCTTACACGCCAGATCTCGCAGTTCAGGGTCACGGACGCCATCGATCGCCGCCCTCCGCCACATGTCTGGGAGGCGGGATCGTTGAACACCCAGAAGGTCGAGCGCTCGGTGGCGTGCGTTGTCGTCGTATAGCAATGCGGCGGTCAGGGTCACCGGCACCACACGCCAACGATCGGGGAGCGCTTCTCCGGCCCTGAGCTCGAGAAAGCCGCGGGGACGTACCTCGAAAAACAACGTCGTCAGGTGGTAGTCGAGATCGTCGGCTGTCGGCCAACCCCAACGTGGGTGACCCTCGCGAATCCACTTTTCGAAGTTGCAACCGCTGCAACCGGGCTCGAAGTGATCGCCGTCAACCCGGAAGATCATTACGTCGGCCTCGAGTGCCGCACGGCCCCATTCTCCGCGCGGATCGTTGTCAGGTTCCTCCACCAGGAGGCGTGGGAATCCACTCCTCGTCGGGTCGAGCTCCTGCCAGGCGCGTGCACGACTGCAGACCGCGCCCGGCCCCGGGCTGGAGGCGAAAGTCGCGGTCATCAGTGGACTCAAAAGATTGGAGATCAACCAGCGTTCCTGCCAAACGCATTCCGGACCGAGATCGAGATTGATCTGCAGGCTCGCTGTGTGTCGCATCATGACCGAGCCCCACTGGCCCCGCTGCCGGTAATACGCCGCCTGGGCCGTATATCTCCCGGCCCGGAGCTGTTGCGGCACAGTGTCCACATCGTGCCAGACGTCAATGCCGATCGCAGCGAGCACTGTGCTGTGGCGGCCGAACGCTCCCCGAAGCCGACCGAGAATATCGCCGACATCGGTGCAGGCGGTGGCGACCGAGGGATAGACGGCGGTCGAGTGCTCCACCTGCGCTCCAGGTTCGAAGGTCAGCCGCCCTCCACCATCGACGGGGTACTCGACCGCCGCCGGAGGACTCGATCGACGTGCGCCGATGCGGTCATCGGACACGGCAAGCTCATCCACCACCTCCAGCACGCCACAACCCTCCGGCTGGGTCAGCAGGAGCCGCCCTTGGGGTCGTCCCTTCTCGTCGCGAATGATAGGGAAGAACTCGGGCTCGAGTCCGATGCCACCGACAGAGGCTCCTGGCACCGGCTCCGGGAACGCTTGCATACCCGCTCGGTGGAGAGCTTCATCCATCGAGATGGCGGCACCTTTGTCCTGAGTCGGCATGAACCTCCTCTCGCGTCACGGAACGATACACCCGCATGCATAGGATGCCAACTGACCGATCCTCCGCTCGATGCTCGATGCTTGCGGCTTGAGGCCTGGGGCTTGGGCCGGACGAAAGCATCGAACCTCAGACCCCGGTCCCAAGCCAAAAAAAAGCGCGGCCGAAGCCGCGCAGATCTGGATGTGGATAAGAGCCTTTTCTGGCTATTCCCCCGGGGGATTCTTGAACTCGTGGATCGCTTCTTTGTTGCTGAGCTGGTCGCCGATCACCATCGCAGTCGCGTGATCGTCACCGGTGTGACAGCCATCACAGGTCGCCTGGGTCGGGATGACCAACCCGTTCGCCTTCGCGGCCTCGAGGTCCTTCATGATGCTCATCTTCTTGTAGTCGTTGCCGGGCCCGTGACAGGCTTCACACTGAACGCCAGGAAAGTCCTCGCTCGAGTTGGTGGCGTGGCATCCCAGGCAATCCGCCGAGAAGGTCCGATCACCGGTCGAGGCCTTCGCGTTTTCAGTCGCCTTCGCGTGCTTGGTGTTCTCCCACGAAGCGTACTGCACCTTATGGCACATCTTGCACTTGGTGGCACCCGCGTACTCGTGGTCCTGCGCCTGGGCGCTGAGGGACACTGCCACGACTGCGATCATCAAAGCGATCCAAAGAGATGTCTTTCTCATCATTCTCCTCCACTTCTCGCGCACGACCCTGCCGGGCGCGCAGCGTGGGCCGAATCTACCACTGTCTCACCGTCTGTTCAACAATGACTCCGCTGTGACATTTCATTTGCCCGCAGGTCATGCTCGGAAAACCGGCAAGCCGAACGATCAAACATATGCGCTTACAACATCCTAAATCATTAAAAAATTATGCACTTGGATCCGCAGGCTACTATCTTCACCAACGGTCCGGGTCGACGCCGTTGAAGACCAGCAGACTGCTGGAGGTCGTGCGCCGATTCATCACCAATTCACCCGTCCGGGGGCTCACCGTGAGCGGCAGGTGCTCGAGATGCGACGCTGCCGGGGCGCCGAAATCGAGAACCGAGCGGCGGGACCAGGACCAGATTCCAGGCGTCGCCTGCCACAGCTCGATCCGGTCGCCCGCGCGCCGGAGCTGCAACAAACGACTCCCATCGCGGCTCCAAACCATCCGGGTCGGATGCTCGCCGACCATCCTGGGTGTGCCCCCTTCAGCGGGCACGACCCACGCGCCCTGGTTCGGATCGGAGTCTTGGGTCCATACGGAGTATGCGATCCAACGCCCGTCGGGACTCCACTGCGGATAGTCCCCGCCCATCGGCGTGAGTTCCCTCGGTTCACCGCCCGCAGCGGAGACGACCCATACCTTGATCGGCGAACCGGCGGCAAACGTCACATAGCGACCGTCGGGCGACCAGCTCGGGAACTCGGACCCTTCAACTGTTGCAGCGAGGGTCACGGGTTCACCTCCATTGCGGGAAACAACCCTCAAGGCGGTGGGGCCCTGTTCATCCTGCGCCAGATACGCAATCCTCGTACCGTCGGGAGAGATCGAAGGGCACGAGGCATCTTCAGACGGATCAGTGATTGAAATTTCCCGACCAGAGGGCTCGCGCAGAAACAGCGTCGCGCTGCCGACAACGTTGCGCCGGTAGGCCACGGACCCGTTCTCATCCTCGCTCCCCCATCCGCTGTCAGGCACGCCGCAAAGCAGACAGCTCCAACCATCCCCATCCAGGTCCACAGCCACGAGATCGTTGATCGTGTTCCGGTTCACAACTGCCAGCCGATCACCGCTCGGCGAAAAGGACGGGTACCACAGCCTCTCCAATCTCGGGATCACCGGGGCGCCTCCGTTTTCATCGACCCGAACGATCTGACCACCCACCGACGCCACAACGGACCGTCCCGAAGCCGCCCAATCGACGCCATAAATCCGTTCGCCCGGAGGCAGCCAGGACGTGACCGGTCCGGAAAGCTCGCGTGCCACGAAGAGACTGTCTGGGTTGGCTGAAGGCCCCGCGAGCAGGGCGAAACCGCCACCGGGCCGTACCAGCGCCCGATACCACGAAAGACCACCTTCGGAATCCCGCACCCGGACGGCCTCCTGCCGGCTCACGGAAAAGCGATAAAGACTGAAACCCCCCTTACCGTCCTCCCTCGAAAAGAGGAATACGTCGTTATTCTCCCAGCTGCCGCCGCCGGAGTTGATCACCTCGGTGATCGGCTGCCCGCCGACTACCGGAAAGACCCTGAGTATTGGACTGCCCGCCACCACCGCCTCGAGCAGCAGCGCCTTTCCGTCAGGCGAGTACTGCGGCATGCTCAGGGCCTCGCCAGGAGCGCCCTCGACGATCAACCGGGTCTGGCCGCGGGCAACATCGACGCCGATCACCTCGCCCGATCCGGCGTGGTTCTTGGCGACGGCGATCTCGGTCCCAACCGGGTTCCAGCCGGGAAAACCGAGATTGCCCACCGAATCCAACAGCGACCGCGCCTGCCACTTCCCCGGATCCGGGCGCAAGGGCTCCGTGTCGAAGCGGCCAAAAAACCACCCCAGCAGGATGCCGGCCACGATCGCGGCTACGGTAATGATCGCTCCGTGAACCGCGAGACGACGACGACGCGCGGACACTGCCTCGAGCCTGCCAGAGCTGATCGCCAGGGTCGGCGCTTCCGCGAGGCTGGTTTCATCGGTGCCCTGGAATATCGTGAGGTCACGCGCCAAATCTGCGTTCGAGCGATATCGACGGTTCGGTTCACGCTCGAGGCAGCGCTCGACAACCGCTACCAATTCCTGAGGCGTCTGCGGCGCAACCTCGTTGAGCGGGCGATACTCCGATCGCACGACCGCCTGCAAAACCTGGAGTGGTGTCTCACCATCGAATGCCCGCACGCCGGAGAGAGCCTCGTAAAGGACAGTGCCACAGGAGAAGATGTCTGATGCGGGCGAAACGCCCTTTCCGAGGGCCTGTTCTGGCGCCATGTAAGGACACGAGCCCAATACCATGCCCGGCGAGGTCAGGGTTTCGATCGGCGTCTCCCCCTCTCGCTCGGTGAGGCGAGCAAGGCCAAAATCCAACACTGTCACATGGCCGCCGTCACCGACCATGATGTTCGAGGGCTTGAGATCGCGATGGATGACGCCGACCTCGTGCGCAGCGGCAAGTGCAAGGCTCGCCTGCTCCATGATCCGCGCGGCCTTTCTCGGAGGGAGCGGGCCTTCGGCAATCAGCTCGTTGAGCGATTGCCCGCGGATCAACGCCATCACGAGATACGGGAGCTCTTCCCCCACCCCCGGATCGAATGTGCCGACGTCGAAAATGCTGACCACGTTCGGGTGCTGCAACCGCGCCATGGCCCGCGCTTCGCGCTCGAACCGCGCTTCGGCAGAACTCTCGGAGACCAGAACTCGCGGCAGGAGCTTGAGAGCGACCTCGCGATCGAGACGCTCGTCCCACGCCGCCCACACCGAACCCATCCCCCCACGTGCGAGCTGGCGGCGAAGGCGAAAGCGCCACACATTCATCCCGGGCTTGAGATCGGCGATCATGTCAGCACCATCGTACGAAGCTTATCAGTTGCGTTCGACGATCAAAATCGTCAGGTCGTCTGCGAGGGGGACTTCGTCAATGTGTGCACCCAGGGAATCGAGGATCTCCGCGGTGAGACCTTCCCCAGATCGATCCTCCACGCCTGCGACCGTCCGATCGAGACGATCATATCCGTACGGTTCGCCGGCAGGAGACAGCGCTTCCACCAGCCCGTCGGAGTAGAGCACGAGGCGGTGACCGGTCGGGAAAGGACGATCCATCGATGCCGGCCGGCAGAGGCGGCTCCCGATCGGTGGCGAGCAGGCGGCCAGCTCATCCGGCGGACCCTTGGGTCCAACGAGCAGTGCCGGGCAATGGCCGGCGTTGGCCAGGGTCAGCCAATCCTCTTCGAGATCCATTTCGACCACAGAAAGAGTGATCATGGTTCGATGGTGGCCATCGGCCATGAGGAGGTGGTTGACCTTTTCGATCAGCTCCGACCCGCCGTAGCCCTCGTGTACCAGCGCGGCCACTGTCGATTTCAGGCTCGCCATCAGCAGACCGGTCGATAGTCCGTGGCCGGCCACATCGCCAATCGCCACCACCAGCCGATCTGTCGACAGCGGAAACACGTCGAAGTAGTCACCACCGACTTCGGCCGCCGGCCTGAAGGTGGCGTGCACCGTCACCGGGCCCATCTCGAGATGGCTGGACGGCAGCAGGCTCTCCTGAATTTCCCGTGCCAGTTCGAGCTCGCGCGCGAGGCGCTCCTTTTCCGCAACGTCTGCCAGCATGGATTGGACCGAATCAGTCATGAGATTGAAGGACTCGGCGAGGTCGCCGAGCTGGTCCTTGCGCTTCACAGGCACCCGGTGATCGAGGTTCCCCCGCTCGATCTGTCGTGCACCCTGGGTGAGTCGCGAGGTCGATCGCGCGATCGAGAGTACGACCATCGCAGCGGCTGCCAGCGCCAGTCCATACCCGACGAGAAACAGGATGCCGAGACCGGCGAGCGCTTTCTTCAACTCTGTCCTGAGCTCGTACCGAAACAGGGTGAAATCGCGCCACACGTTCTGCGGTGAGGTCCTCACCAGGGCTATTTCTGTTGCATCCGATTCGACCGCGCCCGACCCCAGATCAACCACGTCCGCCGCCGACCGGAACCAGATTATGAGTGGCCTCGAGAGCAGTCCCTCGCCCCCTTCGGCCCAATCCGCCCAGAGTCCTCCGTCGTCGATGGAGACACCGTCATCCGAAATGCGGACTTCCCCCCGTCCGGAGCCACCGTCGTCGGTCTTCGCAGCATCCGCATCAACGTTTTCCGGGCTTTCGCCACGCTCGTCGTGGAGGTCGAGAAATGCAACATCGAACCACCAATGCGAGCTGAATGCTTCCTCGTTGTCCTGGTCAAATGGAATCAGGGCAACCACCCGATTGCCTGAGGGCTGGCGCTTCGCAGCACTTGAGTACGTCATTTCGTCCCGATGAGCGATCTGCAGGGAGATACCTTGCGGCAGCCAGTCGAAATCCAAACCGTCGGTTTCGTCGGAGGATGCTGTCGTTTCACCGTCGATCCACGCCCACCAAATGACCCTCGAAAGCGGGCTCGGAGGATCGGCCGCCATCTTCTCGAGGAGGGAAAACGCCGCGTCGGTCCCGGACGCGCTGGCGATTTCCAACACCGCCTCGCAGTCGCCTGACAACGTCGCCTCGAGCTTCTCAAGCTCTGTACCGAACCGCACCGAGGTGTATTGGCCCATCAGGACGTAGAGGCCGATGCCCGCAAATGCAGTGGCGAACAGCAGCGGCAGCACTCCGATCAGAAGGTAGGTGATGAAAAGGCGCGTCCCGACGCGATACGTCATCCATCGCCAGGCCCACCTCAGGGCTAACAGACCGCTGATGATTGCCCAAAGAATTGAGAGCGCAGAAAAGACTTCGGACACGTCGGATCCGGGCCTCACAGCACCAGCGATCACTGCTATGACAATGGCAATCGCACCGCCAATCCACCACCAGCGGCCGGGCATGTTCAGTCCTCTGACTCGCTGGCCGAGACGTTCGCCGGTGGGATGAGCCACGGCTCGATCGCCGGCGGCGCACCTTCCGGTTCGTGGCACCGACGGCACCGTGCCTCGTAAGCGCCGGACGCGCCGACCACCACCAGTTCGTCAGACTCGACGAGCCTTTGGGTGTATGCCGCCGGGGCACCGCAGCTGGTGCAGATTGCGTGGATCTTGTGGACCTCTTCTGCCACAGCGAGAAGCACCGGCATCGGGCCGAAGGGGACGCCGCGGTAGTCCATGTCGAGGCCGGCGGCGATCACCCGTTTCCCGAGGTTTGCCAGGTGCCCGCAGATCTTTGGCAACGAATCATCGAAGAACTGCGCCTCATCGATGCCAACTACCTCGGTTCGGGGATCCAGCCGCGGCATGATTTCATCAGCACGATCAACCAATTCGCAGGGCACCCGCATCTGCGAATGCGAGACCACATCGCCTTCCGAGTACCGGTTGTCGAGCTTGGGTTTGAAGACCTGGACTCTCTGACGGGCGATCATCGCCCGTTTGAGAAGTCGTATCAGCTCCTCGGACTTACCCGAGAACATCGGACCCGCGATGACCTCGATCCACCCCGTACCTGGACGCGATGGGTTCATGAACACGCTCCCTTCGAGGCAAACAGGGTAGCAGGATCCGAAGGAGGAATGAGGAGTCAGGAATTCCGACCCCTCCCCCCCGCATGCCGGAAGGGTGGGTGGCATTCCGAATTCCTCATTCCTAATTCTTATTGACCATGTGGACGGCTTGCCCCAGAGCCCCTTCGACGGCTTCCTGCAGGGCTTCCGACATTGTCGGGTGCGGGTGAATCGTCAGCCCGACATCCTCGAGAAAGGCGCCCATCTCGAGCGCCAAGGTGGCCTCGCCGATGAACTCGCTGACCCCGCGGCCAACAGCAACGACGCCCAGGAGCTGCTTCGAATCGGCGTCTGCAATCGCTTTGACGAAACCATCGGTCGAATCGAGCGACATGGCACGGCCCGAGGCCTTGAACGGAAAGGTGCCGGTGACCACGTCATAGCCCTTCTCCTTCGCCTCTTCCTCACCGAGCCCGACCCAGGCGACCTCCGGATCGGTGTAGATCACGGCGGGCACCACGCTGTCGAATGCGGCCGGTTCCCCAGCAATCACTTCCGCCGCTACTTTGGCCTCCTGGTAGGCCTTGTGGGCCAGAAGGGCGCCGCCGACCACATCTCCGATAGCGTAGATGCCGGGGGTGGAGGTCTGCATCTTCTCGTTGACCTCGATGAATCCCTTCTCGTCGGTCGCAACCCCGGCCTGTTCCAGCCCGAGACCTTCCACGTTGGGCACGCGGCCCACACTCATCATCACGACGTCGGCCTCGAGCCTCAGTTCCTCATCTTTCGGTCCGCGGGCGACGACGGTCGAGGGCTCGCCCGGTTCGAACGACTCCGCACGATGGCTGAGGTACAGCTCGACCTTCAACTTTTTGAGCTGGCGAATGAGGGCCTTACCCACCTCGGGGTCGAGATTCGGTGCGACCTCGGGCAGAAACTCGACGATCGACACCTCGGAACCGAGCTTTGCGTACACGGTGCCGAGCTCGAGGCCGATGTACCCCGCGCCAATGACCACCATCTTGTCCGGCACCGCCTGCAACGAGAGGGCTTCGGTCGAGCCGATGATCTTCTCCCCATCGTGCTCGAAGCCGTTCAGTGCCATAGGACGCGAACCGGTGGCGAGCACCGCTTGCTCGAACTCGATCTCGATGCGGCCCTCTTCCGAGGTCACGGCGAGCGCACGATCAGAGATGAACTCCGCCGATCCGTGGACCACCTCGACGCCATTCTGCTTGCAGAGAAATGCGACACCCGTTGTCAGCCGTTCCACGATGCCGTCCTTCCACGCCACCATCTTCGGTTGGTCCACCGTCAGGCCCTCGACCGAGAGACCCATATTCCCGGCGTGCCGCGCCTCGTGCGCCAGGTCTGCCGCGTGGATCAACGCCTTTGACGGAATGCAGCCAACGTTGAGGCAGACACCGCCCAGGGTCGGACTCTTCTCTACCAGAATCACGTCCTTGCCGAGCTGCGCGAGACGGAGAGCCGCCACGTAACCGCCCGGACCGGCGCCGATCACAACCACCTGACAACCACGGGAAACTGAACCTACAACCATCAGAACCTCGCCATCAGCACCATCGGCTCGGAGACCAGGTGCACCAAATCGCTCATGAATCTCGCGCCTTGCGCGCCGTCGATATATCTGTGGTCGAACGAAACGCTGAGATACATCATCTTGCGGATCGCGATCTCACCATTGACGACCTCGGGGCGTTCTTTGATCGCGTGCAGGCCGACGATCGCGAGCTCAGGCTGATTGATGATCGGAGTGGCGAAAACCCCTCCCAACGGCCCGATGTTGGTGATTGTGCAGCTGCCGCCCCTGATCTCGTCGAGCGCCAATTCGCGTGACCGGGCCCGTTCGGCCTTGTCCGCCACCTCGCGGGCCAGCTCGACCAAATTCTTCGAATCTGCATCCCTGATCACCGGTACGATCAGGCCCTCGGGTGTGTCGACTGCCACACCGATGTTGTAGTACTTCTTGAAGAGGATCTCCTGCTTCTCCTCGTCGACCGAGGCGTTGAAGATCGGGTGTTGCTCGAGGGCGGCTACGAGTGCCTTGATGAAGAAGGGCAGCAGCGTGATGCGGACTCCCGTTCGTTCCTCGATCGTCGGTTTGGCGCGACGGTAGTGGGCCACCAGTTCGGTCACGTCGGCCTCGTCGACGTGGGTGACGTGAGCGGCGTTGTGCTTGGATGCACGCATCGCGTTGGCGATCATTTTTCGGAGATGGGTGATTGGAACCCTCTCGACCTCGCCATCCGCAGTCACCGCCGGCACACCGGTCGGTCGCACCGCCTCGGGTTGAGGCGCGCTCCCAGCGGCCGGGCGTCGCACGTCTTCGTCCGTAATGCGCCCGCCTGGGCCGGTCCCTCTCACAGCGGAGAGATCGACACCCAGCTTGCGCGCCAGAGCCCGGGTCCGCGGAGTCGCCAGCGGACGGCGACCCGCGACAGTTGGAGCTGCGACCGCCGGCTCGTCCGCAGCAGGTGTTGCGGTACGGGGTGCAGCATCCTGCTGAACCACGTCCCGGACCACTTCACCCGCTTCGCCGATGGTCACAAGCGGGTCGCCAACGAAAATCGTCGAGTCTGCTTCGACGTGCACCTTGAGCACGGAGCCGGCGTGCGGCGAGGGCAATTCGACCACCGCCTTGTCGGTTTCGACCTTGAGGAGCGGCTGGTCCTCCGTCACCACATCGCCCTCGGCGACCAGCCACTCGACGATCCGTCCCTCGTGGATCCCCTCCCCGACATCAGGGAAATTGAATACGAACGCCATCTCTCAGCCTCTCTTCGTTTTGCGCACCCGGTCGCGGGCACCTATGGTAACGGAGCGAATCAGAAGGCGAGTACCTTCTCGACCGCCCTGACGATTCGTTTCCGCGAGGGAAGGTAGAGCTTTTCATTCTTGGCCAGCGGAAAGACGACATCGAAACCGGTGACCCGCTCTATGGGGGCCTCGAGCTGAAGCAGGGCGTGCTCGGATATCTGGGCCGAGATCTCGGCACCGAAGCCGCTGGTTCGCGGTGCCTCGTGCACCACTACCGCCCGGCCAGTCTTGACGACGCTCTCAAGCATCGTCTCCCGGTCAAGCGGGTTGAGGCTCCGCAGGTCAATGATTTCGGCGCTGATGCCATCACGAGCCAAAACCTCCGAAGCGTCCAGACAAACCCGGACCATTGCTCCCCACGCGATCAAGGTGACATCCGTCCCTTCTCGTGCCACCGCCGCCTTGCCGATCGGCACCGTATAGCCCGCGGCAGGCACTGCCTCGCGAAAGGCACGGTAGATTCTCTTCGGCTCCATGAAGAGCACCGGGTCGTCGTCACGGATGGCGGAAATCAGGAGGCCCTTGGCATCGTACGGGTTCGACGGCACGACCACCTTGATACCGGGAGTGTTGAGGAACAGGGCCTCGTAGCTCTCCGAATGATGCTCCGGTGGATGGATGCCGCCGCCGTAGGGCATGCGAACCACTATCGGGCAACTCAATCTCCCGCGCGTGCGGTTACGCATCCGAGCCGCGTGACCGAAGAGCTGATTGATAGCCGGGTAAACGAAGCCCATGAACTGGATCTCCGCGATCGGCCGAAAGCCCGTTGTTCCGAGTCCAATCGAGATTCCGATGATCGCGCTTTCAGCGAGTGGCGTGTCGATCACCCTTTCCGAACCGAAGCGTTCGATGAGGCCGTCAGTCGCACGAAATACGCCTCCGTCCACTCCGACATCCTCGCCGAGGACGATCACCCTGTCGTCCCGGTCCATCTCTTCCAGCATCGCGTCACGGACCGCGCGCGCGATGGTGAGCTTCTCGGTCGCCACCTCCGGAACGGCATGCAACGGTTGTAGGTCGGGTTTCTGCGAGCTCACGACCGCACCTCATCTAACAGTGACTGCATTTGCTCGACCACATGCGGCGGCAGCGCGTCGTACATCGAGGTGAAGATTTCCTCCGGAGCCTGCGGTTCCATGGCCTCGAGTTCCTTGACCTGACCATCGACCCAGCTCACCGCTTCTTCTTGCAGCACTGCCTCCTGATCGTCATCCCACAGTTCCCGGCTGACGAGATATCGGCGAAGCCGCAGAATCGGGTCGCGCCCCTCCCATTTCTCGAGCTCCTCTTCGGCACGGTACCGGCTCGCGTCGTCGGCGGTGGTGTGATCACCGAGTCGGTAGGTCACGGCCTCGATCAAGGTCGGCCCGTCACCACGCCGGATTCTCTCGATGGCTTCTGTCGCTGCCGCGTACACTGCAAGCACATCATTTCCGTCGACCTGAATGCCGGGTATTCCGTACGCGTGCGCCTTCTGGGCGAGGGACTCCGCCGCCGTCTGACGGTGGAGGGGCACCGAGATCGCCCACTGGTTGTTCTGGATCACGAAGAGCGTGTTGGCGCCGTATACGCCGGCGCAGTTGACCGCCTCGTGGAAATCGCCTTCAGAGGTCGACCCGTCGCCACCAAAGGTCACGGCCACCGCAGGTTCACCGCGCAGCTTGAAGGAAAGCCCGACGCCAGTGCCGTGCTGCCACTGGCTCCCGACCGGCACCGCTACCGGAAAGCATCGCACGCCGGCCGGATAGCTCGACCCCCGCTCGTCGCCCGCCCAATAGGCGAATACCAGATGCAGCGGCACACCACGCAGGACCATGATGCCGTGCTCGCGAAAGGCCGGGATCAACCAGTCGTCTTCGCCCATCGCCATGGCGACGCCTGCTTGCACCGCTTCCTGACCCTTGATCGGCGGCCAGGTGCCCATGCGGCCCTGCCGCTGGAGCTTGAGCGCCTTGGTGTCGAAGGTGCGCATCTGCACCATGTCGCGGTAGAGATCGCGTATCCGACTGGCATCGATTTCGGGCATCAGGGCGGCATCCACCTGGCCCTCCGAATCGAGGATTTCCAGCCGTTCGGTCACCGCTTCATACACCTTCGTCCGAGGCATACGTTCTCCCTCTTCGCTCTGTCCGGTCGAATTACGACAACAGGAAATGGTAGCAGGGTATTTCGGAGGAACTTGAGGCCTCGAGCTTCGGCCCGAGGTCCGACGGACTGAGGGTGTTTTGTCGACCCCGCCCTTACCTTCGGTCTCCGTTGGGCGGCTTACCAGCTCTTACCGCGGATAATTTCTCGGATTCGCTCTTCGGTGTCCTGGTCCACGAGAATCATTTTTTCTGCCTTGGCCTTGTGAATGATTTCGGAAAGCTTCGAGAAGTCGATCGGCTTCTCGAGAAACTCGAGTGCGCCCTGCTTCATCGCCTCGACACCCTTCTCCACCGTGGCGTGGCCGGTGAGCAGCACCACCTGGATATCGGGTCTGCGTTGCTTGATCCGCTCCAATACCTCGATGCCGTCCATTCCGGGCATCTGGAGATCGAGAACCACGACGTCGAAAGAATCGCTGTCGATCAGATCGAGGGCATCTTTCCCGGAGTTGGAGGTGGACACCTCCATGCCACGATTTCTCATCCGTTCCGCAAGCGTATCCACGAACTCCTCTTCGTCATCTACCAGTAACACCTTTTCCGTCATGCTGTCCTCCCATGCGACAGACCCTCGGGATAGGGAACGTCGAGGTGCAAGGCCGTACCGTCCGGTTCGACCCTGTAGCTGGCCCCGAAAAAACCGAGGATCTCGGAAACACCATCCTGATTCGACCCCGGTAAGTCGCTCGGTCCGGTCAAGCTTGAGAGACCGCTGAATGCCACCGTGAAGCCCCGGTTGGCATTTTCGACGGCGGCATATACGGTCCGGGCTCCCCCAACTCGCGCCAGGGCAAACTCGAATCCTCGCCCGATCAGACTTTCCAACATGAACGGGTTCGTCCGCACGGTTACGGGCTCGCCGGCATCCGAAACCAGCAGCTCAGCCTCGGCCGTTTTCGCCTTTCTCGCATACAGCGCAGCCACCAGACCCAGAAGCTCGGTAACCTCGACTTCGGCAAGCTCTTCATCGGCGCTGTGCGCGAACCGATTGAGGCCGCGCACCACTTCCCTGGCCAGTGTTACCTGTTCCACGATTTTCTTGCTCTGCTCCTCGAAACGAACCGGGTCGACGTCCTTGCCGTGGGCCAGCATCGCCGCCAAATCCTGCAACAGGCCGGCTTTCTCGTTGATCACCGCGAGCCTGTTGTTGATCTCGTGACTGATGCCGGCGGACACATCGCCGAAGAAGCGAATCTCCTCTCGGGCTATGGCCTGCCAGTCGGTGTTCGCCTTCATTGCGTTACCGCCTGTTCCATGGCTTCGATCAACAGATCGATGTCGAGGGGTTTGGCGAGGTAGCGGGAAGCCTCGGCCGAACCGGCCTTGAAGTCTTCCTCGGACCCGTGTCCGGTGAGAAAGATGTACCGCATGTCGGGTCGCGCCTTCTCGAGTTTCTTCTTGAGCTCGATGCCGCTGAGATTCGGCATCTTCACATCGAGCACCGCTACGTCATACGGTTTTTCTGCGGCGAGCTCCAGCGCTCGTTTACCCGAGGTTGACCAATCGGCCTCTATGCCCCTGTAGGAGAGACGTTCAGCGAGAGCCGTGACCAGCTCTTCCTCGTCGTCAACCAGAAGTACCCTCATCTGTGGCTCCCTTCTCCTGAGGCTTGGCCAGAGGCAGAATGACGCGAAAACGTGTGCCTTTGCCAGGTTCGCTGTCCACCTCGATGCTGCCTCCCAGTTCCTGGGCCAGCGTATAGGTGATCGACAAACCGAGTCCGGTACCTCCGTGCTTGCTCTTGGTTGTATAAAACGGCTCGAACACCCGCGTGAGCTCGTGGTCGGTCATCCCGCAACCGTCGTCCTCAACCTCGATCGCGATCGAATCCGAAGACGGCTGACTGACCGATATCTCGATGTGTCCACCATCCTCGACCGCCGCAAATGCGTTGTTGATCAGGTTGAGGAGAATTTGCTGTAACTTGCCGCAATTCGTCTCGATCGCGGGAAGGTCTGGGTCGATGTCAATCGCGACCTCGATTGAACGATACTCCGCTTCCTTGCCCACGAATCCCAGAACCTCGGTAACCGTCTCCTCGAGGTCCACCAGTGTAGTCTCCTGGTCGGTGTCGCGGGCGAAGTTCAACAGTCTGCGCGTGATGTCCGAGCACCTTTTTACCGATGAGAGAATCGAATCCACGATATCCATCAGCTTCGGGTCGTCGGCATAACGATCGGTATACGTGAAGAGGTCTTTGATGAGACCTGCCTTCTCATTGATGATTGCGAGCGGATTGTTGATCTCGTGGGCCACCCCGGCGCCGAGCCGACCGAGAGATATCATCTTGTTCGCATACTCCACCTGATGAAGGGTGGCCAGGCGACGCAGATCTGCCAAGCGGATCCTGTTCACGAGATAGGTAGTGACTGCCAGCACGACCACCAGGATGCCGGAGATGCTGATCGCGAGAAAGCCGATAAGCTGTCGGCGCGCGTCGCGCCAGGGCTCCATCAACACCGCCTTCTGCTTGACGATCATCAGGATGAACGGCGTCTGAGGGATGTTCGAATAGCCGATCAGTACGTCGTTTCCGTCCGGAGTCCCGGTCTCGTAGACCCGGGTCGACTCCGAGTACTCGGGCACCTCGAGGGATATCGTTTCGAGGACGTCGCCGTGCAGCCGAGAGGAGGTCTGCAGCACGCCCTCGCCATTGATGATAAACGCATCTCCGTTGCCGCTCAGTTCGAGATCGGCCAGCAAGGTATTGAAGAATTCCGCCTCGAGAGATGTTCGGAGCACATAGAAACCGCCGCCGGGTAGCTCGTGCCGTTCGGCAATCACCAGGTGGGGAACTTGCCGGAAGCCGGGGAATACGTCACTGATCTGCATATACCCGTGATCCCGCACACTCTGAAACCAATCCTGGTCACTGTAGTTGACGCCAGCAAGATCGTACGGCCCCACATAACACGTTTGCCGGCCGGAAGAATCGATGACGCCGAGATCGACGAACCCACCGAAGCTCTGCCGCAGATGACTGAGAATCTCCTCGAGTCGAGCACAGTCGGTGAGTTCGCCGTACTCGTTGTCCTGGACTATGAAATCGAGCGCGGCAGTCCGTTCCAGCAGCGAGAAGGCTACCACCCGCTTCGTGTTCGATACGGTGCGAGACGTGCGAAGAAGGAACTCTGATTCGATTGACTGTTGCGTCACCCGGTAATCGGCCGCAGACATCAAAAGCAGCGGCACGAGTGAAACGACGGTCATGATGAGGACCGTGATCTGCCACAGACGGCGCAAATTAAGGGAGTGTTGTTGTGGCGAGTCAGGGCCGCCCGGAGCACCCCAGGATGCGGGTCGTTTTCCCAGCTTCCAGCGCTGGTCGGATTGATCCAGCTTCTTCACCCGCTCCCGTCCGTCCGTGATTCGTCCCCACCACCGGAGGCACGCGCCTTTTCATTGGCCTGCCTCAGGGTTTCGCTGAGCGCTTCGATGTCGACCGGCTTGTGCAGGTAGGCGAACGCACCGAGCTCCATGCAGGTCTGCCGGTCCTCCTCGGAACCGTGGCCCGTGAGAATGATCACCTCGATGTGCGGGTGAGTCTGCTTCACGCGGCGCAGCACCTCGATCCCGTCGATGCCCGGCATCCGCAAGTCGAGGATGATGACGTCCGGCTCGTCATCCTCCACCATCTTCAGGGCTGATTCGCCGTCATATGCCACGGCCGAACCGACATCCCGCATTTCAAGACGTTCGGAGAGCGTCTGCACGAACTCTCGTTCGTCGTCGACGAGCAACACCCTCGACGGTTCCTTGAAGTCCATTTTGCGATAAATGTCCGGCTTGTAGAAGTCCTTCCCGACACGGGTTTCCACCGAGCGAACCCCCTCGACCGGCGCTGCGATTGCCTTGAGCTCGTCCTCGAGCCGGCCGAGCATGAGAACGTTCTTGTTGATGGTAAGGGTCACCGCTCCATCGGAGCACTCGACATCAACGTAATGGCCCTTCTCGGCGAGCGCTCGCTCGACGCGGGCTGCCACGAAGAAGTCCTCGGCTGCCTTCTTCGAAGACGGCGTCACTTGAACGACATCTTTTTGCAGGCTGCCTACGATCAGATCGACGGCCGCATCCAGGTCCGTCTTGTCGGTCGGAATCAGCACATCGTAAAGATCCGGATTCCAGGGATCTTGCGAACCCGCCACAGCCAGTACCCAGGCCGTCGCCTTCTCGTCCCTCCGGCGGACCAACTTGCCGGCCTCCTTTTGCTTGAGGTCCTGTTCTGCAACAGCCCGGTCGATGCGCGCCGCCATGTCGGCGATCAGACACACCTGAAGAGCGTGGGTGATCGTCCGTGGGATCAGGTGACTGCAAAATCCTTCCAACACCAACTCGTCATCGAGAAGCCGCTCCGCAACCGCGTAGCGGAGGTTGGCGATGGATCGCTCCGGTTCCCCAGTGAAGCTGTTGAAAACCGATGATTTCGCCGATAGCGATCGCACGAGCTTCTCTTGCGACACGCCGGAAAGCTCACTCGCTCGTCGGACGATCTCTTCATCCGCAACGTGCACGAAGCCGGTGCGCTCGAGCAGCAAGGGAACAATTGCTTCCGCTTGGCAGAAACTCCCACTGAACACCGAAATGATCGACATCAGGGACCCCCGTCCAGAACCTTGATTTGACCCGCGCGGCCGGTTGTCGTCAACGGGCACGGCTCCTCTTCTCCCTCATTATGGGCATGAGCGTGAACCGCCCGAATGGCCTGTTCCATGGTTGGGTAGATGTGGTCGCGACCGATTCGCTCTATCAGGAAGGTCCGCTCCAGGACATCCATGACAGACTCGTTAACGCCACTGAACGAGATGTCGACGCCGGCAGTTCGGACCCTGTCGACGAGCAGAGAAAGCGTCTCTTCGCCGGACGCATCGATATCGCTGATCGCGTTGCTCACGATGATGATGTGCCTCAAGTCTTGTTTCGCCTGCATGCGCTCGTTGATCTTGTCCTCGAGGTAACTCGCGTTGGCGAAGAAGAGCGGCCCGTCGAATCGGACGACGTCCATGAATCGGCACTCCTCGAGACCGTGTGTTTGTGCGGCCCGCAACGAATCGTCCTCGTGGCGGGAAAGGCTGATGACCGTGGGCCGCATGCTCTTGTAGAGGAAGACCGCCACCGAAAGCACGACACCGATCATGATTCCCTTGTCGAGATGTGGGGCGAAGGCAAGAGTCGCGACGAATGATGTCACCGAGATGATGCCGTCATACCTCTTGGCCTTCCAGGCATGCACGAATCCTGTGACGTTCACCAGCCCGATGACCGCCATCATGATGACCGAGGCAAGGACGGCCTGCGGCAGGTGATAGAGCAGAGGCGTAAAAAACAGGAGAACGATGACTACCGTGAAGCTGGTGATCACGCTCGAGAGACCGGTCTTGCCGCCGGCCTGGAGGTTGACTGCGCTGCGGGAGAAACTTCCCGAGACAGGATAGCTCTGACCGACTGAACCCACCATGTTGGCGAGGCCCTGGCCGATGAGCTCCTGGTTCGGATCCAGCCGCTGGCCGGTTTTTGCAGCCATCGCCTTGGCGATCGAGATCGCCTCCATGAAGCCGAGCAGGGAAATGATGACCGTCGCGGTGAGCAGCTTTGGAATGACATTCATGTCCAGCCGAGGTGCCTTGGCCGACGGCAGGCCGCGCGGGATCACGCCGACAACGTTGCCCCCGCCGATCATCAACAGGGCATCCGGATCGAGCGGATTGTTGCCGACCTTCAAACGCCAATGGCGACCGTCGGTGGGGCTCCCCTCGGGCAACAGCGCCTGCTCGTAAAACCTCCCTTGGTTGCCATCTGGAACCCTGGCAAAGACCATCGAGCGCAGCTCCGAACGCAGGGAGGAGATCTCCTCCTTGATCTCCGCGGCGTGCACGTCGAGCACACCCGCCATATGATGAAGGGCGAGTGTCCTCCCTTCGATTCCGAGATCATCGCGCGCGCCAGGGGCCAACACGAGCGCTTCGGGCTCCCGCGGTCCGTGGCAGCGCTGGCATTGACTGTCGATCGCTTTGGTTTCGATTTCACTGCTGAGGGATCCCGCGTTCGACCTCACCTCATTCACTCTTTTTTGGAGGTCCACGGCGAAATTGAATTCCTCGACCAGACTTTCGAGCCGAGAAGACTCGATGTCCGGCACCGCCACCACCTCGTTGTGCTCGAAGTGAAACACCGCCGAAAGCGCGGTGGTCACGACCACCGCAATCAGAACGTTTGGAATCCGCGGATTGATTCGTCGCAGGCCCATCATGATGGCAAATGCCAGCACGGCCATGGCCAGGGTCGGCAGATGCGTCCATTCGATCGCGGCTGCCACCGTCCGCGCCACCGTTTCGTAATGGTGCTCCGCCTTTTCCACGCTGACGCCGAAAATCTTGTCGAGCTGTGAGGTCGCGATAATGATGGCGGCCGCGTTGGTGAAACCGTTGACCACGGGGTGCGAGAGGAAGTTGACCACCACGCCGAGGCGAAGGACACCCAGCAGGAACTGGAACAGCCCGACGAGCAGGGCGAGGAGCACGGCGTACTCGATGTACTCGACGCTGCCAGCGGTGGCCAGCGGTTCGAGGGTGGCGGATGTCATCAGCGAAACGACTGCAACCGGTCCCGTCGCCAGCTGACGGCTGGAACCGAAGAGCGCAGCCACCATCGGCGGAAGGAACGAGGCGTACAGACCGAAATGTGGCGGCAGTCCTGCCAGCTGCGCGTATGCCATGCTCTGCGGAATCAACACCAGTGCAACGGTCAAACCGGACAGGAGATCGTCCTTCACCGTCGACAAGTTGGATTCCTTGATCCACAACAAAAAGGGCAGGATCATTATCAGGACGCGCACGACCTACCCCCCCACCCGTTCCGCCTGAACCAACCTTCGAACGCCCTCGAGGAAATCTTCGATTAACGAGTCTGCATCGTAAAGGTTGTAGTTCTTCAGCCGGACCAATCCGTCAATCATCATGTACACGAGTAGGGCGGTTTTGTGCACCGGCAGCTCCCCCATCGTTCCATCGTTTTGTCCGCGTTCAATCGCGTTTTCGAACGCTTTCACGATTCGGTCATAGATTGTCTCCAAAAGAGCACGAAACTCCTCATTACCTTTGGCCAAGTCATACGCGTGATGCCTGTGAAGAAGCATGAACTGAGCTTCGTTGTCCGCAGCCAGCCGCAAATAGAACGCCACCAGTTTTTCGAGAGTTTCGATACCCGAAAGGTCCCCGGTCGAAGGCAGGAACTCTTCGAAAGCGTTGTCGATACGATCCTTCGCGTCTTTCAGCGCCGCCAGAAACAGCTTCTCCTTGCTTTCAAAGTGATAAAAAACGGTCCCTTCCGCCGACTCCGTCATCCGCGCCACTTCAGTTGTCGATGTCTCCTGATAACCCTTGGTGGAAAAGAGCCATGTGGCGGCTTCGAGGATTGCTGCTCGCTTGGACTTCACGGCACTCCATTCAGAAACTGACTGAGTACTCAGTCAGAAAAATACGATTCGAAAAAATCGATGTCAAGGATATGCCGAGTGTTTTTGAGAAAAATCTCTGAAAATCAATCACCGACATGCGGTGAGGACCGTTTTTCCGCGCCACCCGAGACCTGCGACGGCGATGGGGACCCCATGGATCACGGGACCTCATCAATCATGTGGGTCAGCGCACGGGCGCCCACTTCGAGTCCGCATAAGGGGCGAGGTACTTCGGCGGCATCGGAGCGAGAGGACGCTCTTCAGCCTCGAGCCGAAGCGCATCGGCAAACGCTCCGACCAGGACATCGGCTGTCTCGCGCCAGTCCACACCCCTCAGGGCGGGGGCGAGTCCCGCCGCGACCTCCTCCTCTGCCACCCCGAACACGCTCGAATAGAGCGCCGCATCGAGACCGAGGAGAATTGCAGCGTGTATCAGAACCGCACCGTGGCGCCGGGTTTGGGCACATCCGACTGCCTTTTTCCCGTCCACCACGAGAGTGTCGGAGAGCTGGTCGAGGAAGCAGATCGGCGACCTCACACGGCTCGCATGGGCCGGCGCAGCAAGGCGTGTCACACCCGAACCGAGAGAGTTCAGCGCAGGCTCGAGGACTTCGAGGAAACGGTCGTAGGAACGAACCACACCGTCTGCCCAGGGATGGTTGGCCGGAATGGTCAGGCCAACCCCGAGATCTCGTCGATGCACAACGCCCGTGCCTCCAGTCAGGCGCCTGAACACCGGCACGTCCTCTGCGCGGCACCAATCGAGATCGGCATCCTCGGGTGGTTGTGCGTAGCCCAGAACCACAACCGGTCCCTCCCACGACGTGAGAAACAACGAAGCGTCTCCCTCCGCTGCGCGATCCATGAGCCACGCTTCCCGCGCGAGATCGCGCAACGGTGAACCATCGGACATGAAAACACCGAGCACTCGTTCTGAACTCATAGCGCAATTGAAACACAGAACGCCACTGATTGACCGTTTCGACGTTGGACCTCAGTGCCACTTCGGTGGATAATTCGCCCGAGGAGCCGTCAGATGTACTGCACAAATCGAGACTGTCCCGATTTCATCTCCACCGGGATTCACGGTGAGTACCGAGCAGGTGTCAGCGTGTGCCCGTACTGCGGCGAAGCTTTGACCGACTCTCTTCCCGACCCAATCGTGGCAGAGGGGGCCGATCATGTCGCGCAGGATGATCAGTGGCATCGACATGACACGCCTCCTGGCGACGACGGCGGACAGGAACTCGAGCCGGTATTCGAAACATCCGATCCTGCCGAGGTGCCGATCGTCCGTTCGTTTTTGGACAACAACGGCATTCCGCACGTGGTCGTCGGCCAGGAACGATTCGATGCTTTCCGCGGGAGCCTTTCACCCTTTCGCTTCAACCCGAGGGCGGGTGTGGTCGCCTTTCTGGTGCCTGTTTCTCTGGCGGAAACGGCGAGAGAGCTCCTGGTGGCGATAGAAGACCCACCCGAAAACGGCGGCTGATCTCCCCTGGCCAGGGAGGAGTAGACTCCTCCGCAGGGAGAGGAGCCAATGCGCAAGATCACGCCTGTCCTGTGCTGCATTCTGGTCACGTCGACTGCATTCGCGGAAGAGCCCGGCAGACGTCCGACCTTCGAGTCAGTCTTCGAGCAAGATGCACTTGCGTTGGAGCAACTGAGTGGCGTCACCTGGCTTCCGGACGCCGAGCATTTCATCTATTTCACTTCCAGAGGTGAACAGAAAACGCTGTGGCGGGGCGATATCTCGGGTGGCGCACCCGTCGAGCTGGCCGACTGGACGGCCGTGATGAAGAGTCTCTCTGACCTTCGACCCGATTACGAGAAACCCGTGATGAGCAATCCGAACAGCTCCGCGTCACTCCGCGTAGCAGCGGTCCTTTCACCGGACGGCACGACGTTGGTCGGCGGCTTCTCCGGGGATCTTTTCCTCTTCAACCTCGCCTCGAAAGAAGCGAAGTTCTTGACCAGCGACAGCACGCAGGAGATCTTTCCCGCGTTCAGCCCGGACGGTACTGAGCTCGGGTTCGTCAAGAACGGTGACGTCCATCGACTGAATCTCGAGACCGGAGCGATTTCACAAGTAACCGACCGGGGCGAACGTACCTACCTGCTCAACGGGGTCGCCGACTGGGTCTACGAGGAGGAGCTTGACGTCGAACGCTCGTACTGGTGGTCGCCGGACGGATCCAAGATTGCATTTCTTCAGTTTGACGAACGTCCGGTTGGCATCGTCCCGATCACCGGAGATTCCATGCCCTACCCCGAGCTCGAAGAGCAGTGGTACCCGAAGGCCGGGACCGCAAATCCGGTCGTGAAGTTGGGCGTCGTCGATCTCGAGGGAGGCGACCCGTCGTGGTTCGATACCGGCGAGGGCGATTTCTACCTGCCGCGCGCCGGATGGACGCCCTCGGGCGAGGTCTGGGTCCAGCGCCTCAACCGCGACCAGACAGAGCACGATCTGATGGTCGGCGACCCGAAAACGGGCAAGGTTCGCACCCTGCTCACCGACCGTGACCCGGCATGGATCAACATCCGCGACGATCTCCATTTTCTGGCCGACGGCAGATTCCTCTGGACATCGGAACGCGACGGGTGGCGCCATCTCTACCTGTACACGTCCGACGGTCGCTCCTCTCGCCAGCTCACCTCCGGTGAATGGCAGATCGAAAATCTCCTCGGCGCCGATAGCGATCAGCAGAACGCGGTCATCGTTGCCAACCGGGGAGACCACCGTCAGCGTACGCTGTTCCGGGTCGATCTCTCAAACGGCGCGATCCAACCGATTGGCGATTCCATCCGAGGAGTTCACAGCGGCACCGTCGCCCCGGACGGCTCGTATGTGATCGACCAGTGGTCGGCCCTCGACATGCCTCCACGAGCCGACCTGATCGCCGCGGACGGGACGATTGTGGGCACGTTCTGGAAATCCGGAGACCAGCTGCGTGGTTGGGACCTGCTGTGGCCGGAACCGGGATCGGTCACCGCGGATGACGGAACCGAGCTCTTCTCCCTGCTCTTCAGGCCCCGGAATTTCGATCCAACCAGGCGCTACCCGGTGGTCCTCTACGTGTACGGCGGCCCACATTCTCAGCTGACCGCCGACCGCTGGGGAGGTTCCGTTCACAACACCTATCGCCTCCTCGCAGAGATGGGCATCGCGGTGTTCCTGGTCGACAACCGCGGCACTTGGGGGCGCGGCCACGCTTTCGAGGCGGCGGTCCATCGGCGGCTCGGCCAACTCGAGGTTGCCGATCAGCTCGCCGCCGCACGCTGGCTCGAGCGGCAATCATGGGTCGATCGAGAACGGATTGCGGTTTACGGCGGCAGCTATGGCGGATACATGACGCTCCTCTGTCTGCTGAAGGCACCCGAAGTTTTCCACGCCGGCGTCGCCTATGCGCCGGTCACCGACTGGGCGCTCTACGACACCATCTACACCGAACGGTACATGGACACTCCCCGGGACAATCCGCAGGGATACGAGGTTTCGGCACCACTCACGTACGCAGAAGACCTCGACAGCAAGTTGCTTCTCGCTCACGGCACGATGGATAACAACGTCCATTTCCAGAACTCGCTGCAGATGATCGGCAAGCTGGCCGCAGCCGACAAGGAATTTGAACTCGTGATCTATCCCCGCACACGTCACGGAATCAGGCTGTCGAATTATCGTCTTCATTTCCATCGAAAAAAGTTTGAATTCTTCAAAAAATATTTACTTGATAATGTCGAGGAATAACATTATGATCCCATATTTCGTAATCCACGCATTTACTGACGAAATTTTCGGCGGGAATCCTGCCGGAGTGTGTCCGCTCTTGGAGTGGCTCGACGACTCACTCATGCAGCGAATTGCAGCCGAAAACGACCTTTCAGAAACTGCCTTCTTCGTGCCCGGAGAAGATCATTACGAGTTGAGGTGGTTCACGCCGACAATCGAGGTCGATCTCTGCGGTCACGCGACCCTGGCCAGCGCCTTCGTCCTCTTCCAGGAACTTGAATACCAGGGAGATATGATCGCATTTCGCACCCAAAGCGGTGACCTGCACGTTTCACGAACCGGCTCGTACCTGGTCATGGATTTCCCGGCTCGGCCGGCCGTGCAAATTGATCCCTTTCCGAATCTCGTGAATTCATTTGCGACTCCTTTTTTGGAAGCTCATAAAGCGAGTGATCTTCTCGTTGTTTTTGATTCTGAGGAAACTGTAAGAAATCTGGAACCAGAATTTTCGGAACTCTCGCAACTCGACTGCACCGGAATTATTGTCACCGCTCCCGGAGAAGATGTGGATTTCGTTTCTCGTTTCTTTGCACCACAGGCTGGAATTCCCGAGGATCCGGTGACGGGATCGGCGCACTGCACGCTCGCTCCCTATTGGGCTGACCGGCTGGGGAAGACGGAACTGTCGGCGCGACAGGTCTCGGAACGGGGGGGTGAGCTCGCCTGCCGGGTCGCTGGTGACCGGGTCCATATCGCCGGTCGCGCGGCCCTGTACTCCAGAGGATTCCTGAATATCGACTGAGAGAGTCGTGCCAGAGGACGTATTTTCGTTGAACCGGCAGGCCTGGAACGCGCAGGTCGAATGTGGGAACCGCTGGACCGTGCCGGTTTCGTCTGAAGAGATCGCGGCCGCACGCCGTGGCGAGTGGCAGATTGTCCTCACCCCGACGAGGCCAGTACCTCGCTCCTGGTTCCCGAATCTCGACGGCGCGAAAGTCCTGTGTCTCGCTTCGGGGGGCGGCCAGCAGGGTCCGCTTCTCGCCGCTGCCGGCGCGCAGGTGACCGTGTTCGACGCCTCACCCAAGCAGCTCGAGAAGGACCGGATGGTCGCTGCCCGGGATGGACTCGAGTTGGCCACCATCGAAGGCGACATGGCCGACCTCGGTGTATTCGAGGGCGGAGCGTTCGACCTCATCGTCAACCCGGTCTCGAACTCCTTCGTAGCGAACGTCCACCCGGTCTGGGCGGAATGTGCCCGCGTGCTCCGGCCTGGCGGAGACCTGCTCGCAGGTTTCACCAACCCGCTGCGATATCTTTTCCCATACGATCTGGAGCACGACTCAGACCTCCTCTGTGTCGCCCATCGAATCCCCTACTCGGATCTCGAGTCACTCAGCGAAGAACAGAAGCGGCAGATGGTAGAAGCGGGAGAGCCGTTTGAGTTCAGCCACACACTCTCCGACCAGATCGCCGGACAGATTCTGGCGGGTTTCGTGCTCACCGGTTTCTACGAGGACCACTACCACTCCGAAGACGACGAGCTTTCGAAGTACATCCCGTCTTTCATCGCCACCAGGGCTCGAAGGGCACAACCGTGAGGCGCCGCGACAGGGAGATCACGGATCGCGGCGAGATCGATCGGATCATCCACGCCGCAGAGGTTTGCCGGATCGCCATGGCGCGAGAGGATCAACCGTACGTCGTGCCTCTTTCCTTCGGCTACGACGACGAAGTCATCTACATCCACACCTCCAAATCGGGGCGAAAGATCGACTTTTTCGAGTCCAACAAACGTATCTGTTTCGAGGTCGAAACCAACGTCTCGCTCCAGGTCGACGAAGAGGACGCGTGCGAATGGACCTTCGCCTTCGAAAGCGTGATCGGCTACGGCACAATCTCTGAACTCGCCTCCAGCGCCGAAAAGACGCACGGGCTCAACCAGATCATGCGGCACTACTCGGGGCGCGACTGGAATATCGATCGGGCGGCCACTGCGACTACTCGCGTCTGGCAAATCGAGATCGAGTCGATCACCGGCAAACGGTCTGTGGAAAAACCACCGACGTAATCCGACCGGATGCTCGGTCCTCGATCCTCGATACTCGATTTTCTCTCTGACGTACCGGTATGCGAGAGGGTGGAATCGAGGATCGAGGAACGAGCATCCAGTATCCAAAAAGGAATGCCCCCTCGGGCGGGGGCACTCCCAATTCCGAATTCCGAATTCTTCAGAAACGGTATCTCGCCGTGACCCGGAAGTTCCTCCCCGGCTCCGGCCGGTTGTTGAAGGGCTCGTTGTAGAGCTTGTCGGTGATGTTCTCCACCGACGCGATAAAACCGAGACCGAAGTCGAAATCGAAGCCGCCGCGCAGATCGTAGACCGTGAATCCGACGGTCCCGGTATCGAAGAACGGGTCGTCTTCCGGAAGATCGGTCTGTCGATCGAGGAAGCGGAGGTTGGCTTCGGTCCACCAGGCGCTTCGCTGGTACCGCAATCCGAGAAGAACCTTGAGTGGCGGAATTGTCGACAACGGTTCGCCGGTCGATTCGTTGTCTCCCTCCATGTAGGCAATGGAACCGAACGCCGTCCACCAGTTGGCGAAGATCGCCTCGAGGTCGAACTCAACACCCTTGATGGTCGCTTTGGCGATGTTGGCGAATTCCGCACACTGAATCCCCGGAGGAGCTGGAGGAGAGGCACAAATCGGGTCGTCGAGATCGAGGAACTCGAGGGTGATGAAATCCGAGAGATCGTTGTAGAACAAGTGAAGTCCTCCACTGTATCGCTCGTACCGCACCTTGGTGCCGATCTCGTAGTTCCAGGAGCTCTCCGAGCTCAGGCCGGGGTTTTGGAGAATATAGGCCTCCCCGTTAGTGGCGAGCCCGAAGTACGACCGCTCCTGGAGGTTAGGCGTCCGAAATCCACGCGCCACCAAGGCGTTGAGATTGACGTGGTCGGTGACGCTCCAGGTGACCCCAAGGTTGCCCGAGACCGCGGAATCGGTCTCGTCAAACGGCTCACCCAGATAATCCGGATCGTCCTCGCTGACAAAGCTGAAAGTGTCGCCGCGGAGACCGAGCTGGAGAGTCACCGAATCGCTAAGCGACCAGCCGTCCTGGATGTAGACACCCAAACCCGTCTGCTCGCTCCTCGGAACCGCCACCTCGGTGCTCGGTGGCAGACAGGACGGTCCGAAACATGTCTCATCGAGCGTGGTGTCGTCAACGTTGTCGATGTAGAGATCGATGCCGAAGGTGAGGTGGTGGCGGCCGACATGAGCGATCGACTGTGCGTTGAACCCGAACGAGTTGATCTCCGACTGCGTAAAGCTGTCGGAGAAAAATCCGGGGAAATCGAAGATACTCGCGCTCTCCTTGTTGACGGCCTGATAGTAGGTGCTCAGCGAAATGTCGGACAGGCCCCACACCGGCCCCGCGCTCCACGAAACGCCTATCTTGTCGCGGTCGAAGTTGGGAAAGGTGAACTCGATACCGTTGGTGTCGAGCGAAAAGCCCGGGAATCCGACGTCTTTCGTGCGAACGACCTCGGCATCGATTCGCAGCACCCCCTGCTGACCGGTCATGAATTTGAGTCCTCCGTTGAAGTTGGTCTGCTCCATGCCGCTGTTGGGGACCGAGTTGTCCGCGCGGACGTATGGCGCATATCGCTCGTCCTGGGACGCTCCGTCGGCGGCGGTGTACTCGTCGACCTTTTCATATGTAGCACCGGCATAGAACGAGAACCCTTGTCCGGTGCCCGTGACCGAAGCCCTGCCGAGCTGCGAGTCCGAGATCGTGCCGTACTCGAAAGCCGCTTCACCGCTTACCTTGAAATCCTGTGCCCCAAGGTTGGGCTGGCGAGTGATGATGTTGACGACACCGCCGATGGCATCGGAGCCGTACTGAACCGAGGCCGGTCCCCGCAGAACCTCGATGCGCTCGACCTCGGCGAGGTTGACCAGAGCCGGCTGGATGCCGGCAAAGGTCGTCGACTCGCGGGAGTTGTTCAGCCTCTGGCCGTCGACCAGGATGAGCACCCGATTCGAGCTCAGACCGCGGATGACCGGGAGACCGCGGAATGGTCCCTCACCATCAATTTCCACGCCCGGCACCATTTTGAAGAGATCCGCCATCTTTTCGGGTTGGATCTTTTCGATCGTCTCACGGTCGAAGACCGTAATCGGCGCGGGTGCGTCGCCAGACGCCTGCTCCTGTCGGCCGGGGGTTACGACGATCTGGTCCCTGAAGACCCGGCCCTCCTCGGTCGCCTCTTCATCCTCGGTGCCCTGGACCGCCTCGTTCGGCGGATTCTCCGGTTCATCCTGCCGGGCGGCTGCCGGCATCGTTACCGCAACGAGAAAAAAGATCGACAGGACGTTGGCAAGCGCTCTGATCATGGGGAAAACCTCCTTCAACCACTCGGGCATCCTTGCTCGAAAAACTCGAGTCTTCGGATGGTACGTAAAGTGAGACGGTTTGTGGGAACCCGGGATCGAGGTTTTACCCCCAGGTGACAGTTCACCCACACATGACGTAAAAAACGGGCTTTTGGCGGTCAGGTGCGCAGGATTTCGTCGAGCCTCAGGTGTTGCAAGGGCCAGGCAGCAGGCAGCATTTCGCGGAACGCGTCGGACGCGAACCACTCGTCATCGCCGGGATAGGTGGGCACCACGAGGCGCGGGAACCTGGCCACAATCTCGCGATCGGGAACGACCCGGGCCTCCTGGATCTCCCTGCGCCGCCCCCCGGCGTCGTCGAGGTTCGAGAAGAAGCCCGATGCGGCGCGCAGCTGCATCAGGATATGGCCGTCTTCAAGGGTCGGCGCCCCGACCCGCGGTCCCAACAGCACTCTCGCCAGGGCATGGCGAGCCGAGCCGACGATGCCGTTGTCACGGATGCGGCCGCGCCAGCGCTCACCGCGAGACATCGGCTGGGGGCCATTGCCGAACGGATCGGCCGCATGCCGCGCCATCTCCGGATCGGCCTCCAGGTAAGCCGTCAGCCGGTGCAGGTAGGTCGCCCAGACGGCCTCGCCGAAAGCTTTACGGTGCTCGTCATCGGCGCACACGAAGAACGTGCGCAGTGCATTTCGCTCGAACAGCACGCCGCGCTTGAAGTCGCCGAGGCTGGCCGAGGTCGCGGCTCCGCGGTGACGTGCGACCGCGTCCGGTGCGGCAACCACCTCTCGGCCACGGGCCCAGAGGCGCCAACCGAGGTCGACGTCCTCGAAGTAGGCGAAGAGCTTCTGATCGAAACCGCCGCTCGACTCCCAATCGTCGCGCCGGATCGCCATGTTCCCGCCGCAGGCAAACGGCAAGGACTCACCCGGGGCGGGTGGCTCGACCTCGGTCAGCTCGCACCCCTGACCGAGCTGGAAGGCGTGGCAGTCGAAGGTCACTCCGCCACGAACGAAATCGTGACGATCGCCATCCCAATTCGTGAGGCGCCCGGCGCTGGCGGCAGCCTGCGGGTTGGAGCCAAGGGCTTCGAGGTGAGCGTCGAGCAGGTTTTCCTCCGCCGCTGCGTCGTCGTTGAGAAGAACCAGGACATCGGCGCCCGCTGCTTCGACCCCGAGGTGAACGCCGCCGGCAAAGCCGAGGTTTTCCTCGGCCCGGACGACGGTAATCCAGGGCCATCGCTCGAGCGCGGCGTCGCCACAACGGTCGCCAGAACCGTTGTCGACGAGGATCACCTCGACGTCTGATCGATCGGCGTAAGCGGTGAGCGAGGCAAGGCTGTCCTCGAGGTGGTGAAACCCGGCGTGAGCAACAACGATCACCGCCGTTTTCATCGCGAACCTCGCTTCCGGCGCAGAGCACGCTGGAGCTTCTGGAGCAGGGGCTCATCGCCGGCAACCTGCCCGGGCGCGAGCTCGGAAAACCGTTCGCGATGCCCGTCGCGCCACGGATTGTCCGCGAATTCGAGTAGTGGCTTCGCAACCAGGCTCCACCTTCGATCGGCAGCCCATTTCCGACCGGCATCGGCTGCAGATTCCCTTTGCTGCGGATTGTCGAGCAGGGTTGCGACGGCAGCAGCCACAGCCGCTGGCGCGCCCTCCGGCACCACCTCTCCGGCCCCCGACTCCGCCACCACCCGCGCCATCGTTCCGCCCTCCGTTACCACGGTCGGCAGACCGAGCCATAGCAGATCCACGAGACGCGTACGAAGGCTGAGGTCGGTCTCGAGGCCCGCCCGATGGGTCACCACAGCGACATCCGCCGCCTGGGCCACCTCGAAGCGACGATCGTACGGCCGCCACTGCTCGAATCGGACGGAGGACCCGAGCCAACCGCGTCGTTCCGCCTCGCGCCGGATGCGCCCCGCTACTGTGAGAGGCGTCAGGTCGGGATGGGGGTGTTCGACGAACACCAGTACCGTCCGCGGGTCGCGCTCGAGAAGTGCCGGCATCGCGTCGAGCACGGTCAACGGGTCATACCAGTCGTAGATGCCGCCGAAGTAGAGCACCGGTGCATCGATGTCGACTCCGGGCAATACGTCGGCTCTCTCGGGCTTTGCCGGCAGTTCGGCCTCCGGCACACCAAACGGAAGCTCGACGATCAGTCTCCGCAGCTTGGGGTCATCCTCGAGACTCAGTGGATTCACCCTGCCGAGGGCGCTCAACCAACCGAGGTAGTACAGGCGTTGTTCTTCCGACGAGCAAAGGAAAAAATCTCCCCGTCCCATCTGCAGTCGCCACGTATCGTGATCGGTTGAGAAAGGTGTGAGTCCGAGATCTCGGTGGTAATGGAGATTCTCCACCAGGAACGGGTCGTAGAGATCGACCACCAGCGGCAGGTCGTCCCGTTGAGAGAGATAGCTGTTTCCGAGGTGCGCGTGGAGCAACACCCAGTCGTGATCGTCCGCCTGCGAGCCCAATCGCGTCGGCTCGGCGCGGATCACATCAACCCCGTCGAACCGAGGTGCCTCGTCCGTGTCGTTCGGAATCGCCAACGTCACGCCGTGCCCGGCATCCGCGAGGACCCTTGCAAGAGTCGCGAATCTCGTACCGACGCCGGCGGTGACGGCTCGCACCGGCTCGGGGCAGATCAGGAAGGCGCGGCTCATCGTCCCTGCGATCGGCCGAGGAGCCGGCTCACAAACTCCTTGAGCCTCCACGTCCTCGAGTTGGTGATCATCTCGAGAACCGCGTTCAGGTGCTCGACCTCGGACTTGAAGGTGTCCCGGGCTGCTTCGAGCTCGGCACAGCGATCCTTCAACTCGCGGCTCTCGACAACCAGAGGTTCGACCTCGGACCGAACCCGACGAATTTCGGCAGTCAGGCCGTTGTTGGCTCCACGTGCCTCCACCAGCTGCTCGTCGCGGACGCGCGCCCGCTCGGACGCACGGTCTCGGGCTTCCACTAACGACATCACCGCCGCCGCCAGCTTGGTGCGGTTTTCGAGGAGCCCGTGCCGATCCCAGATTGTTTCGAGCGCCTCGAGCTGACCCGGCGATCCGGGAGGATTCGCGCCGGTGATACCGCCAGCGCCCTCGATCACACGGTACTCGCACGTGACCTTGGGAATGTAGACTGGCGACGTACTCTCTGCCACGCTCAGCAGTAGGTCCCAGTCCTCGTACATGTCGAGCTCCGGGTCGAAGCCCCCGACCTCGAGGGCGAGCTTCCGCGGGATCGCGACGCACGGCAGCGGAATGTGATTGACCAATGCGAAGCGGGAGCGATCGAACTCGCCGCCAAAGGTTCGATGGCGCGAGACCTGGACCAGGTCACCGGCGTCGTCCATTCGCCAGACGCCCTGCACCGCATCGACATATGGAACAGACAGGCCACGAGCCACCGCTTTGCCGAGCGCCAGCAGGTGGTCGGGATACATCAGATCGTCATCGTCGAGGAACACCACATGCGTCGATTCCGCTCGTTGGAGCCCGGCCTGAGCGGCGGCGGATCGTCCCCGAGACGCCTCGAACTCGATCGCTTCGAGGTTCAGCCTCCCTTCGAACTGGGAGCACAGAGAGGCTATCGGCTCCCCGCCATCGTTGACGACAATCACCCTGTTGGCTGGGTGGAGCTGGGCGGCAATCGAATCGAGGGCTTCTCGAAGGAGATGGGGGCGGTTCTTCGTGCGCACGACCACGTCGATCGCCGCAGCTTCCGCAGATTCTTCGAGGCCCGAGCTCGGCCCTTGCGCGGCCGCCCACTCGGCGATCGAGTGGGTGCGGACGTAGCGCGGGTCCACGACGTGGTAGGCCTCCGCCCGTCTCACTCCGTCTGGAAGGGTTAGGCGCCTCGAGCGCGCGATTCCATCCATCACCTCGATATAGGGATGCACTTCGAGTTGCGAGGCGTACGCCTCCGCAGCCGAAAGAACGGTGTCCCACTCGGCGCTGACGTCAATCAGGAGATTGGGTCGCATCACCGCAGACACCTCGTAGGCGGCCAGGATCGTCGACTGAAGGGCCTCACCGGCCTCGCTGTCCCGCGGGATCGACTGCAGGAGACCGTAGACGAGCAGGGCCAGCGCCCGATGATCCGGGTGAATCTCGGCCGGCGAAGGAGCGAGGATCAGCGCCGGCGACATCTCGCTCAACAACGAGAGCAACCGATCGGCGAGAAGCGCATCGTCGGGCCGAATCGACCGGTCCGCAAGTCCCCAGAACTCGGGCTCGCTGAGACCGAGACGACGGGCCGCCTCGAGCGCCTCCTCCCGGCGGACGGTCGGATCGCCCTGCGCAGCGCCATCAGTGAGGATCACCAAACGAACATCGGCACCCGCCGCGACAGACTGCACGATCGCACCGCCGCATCCGAACACCTCGTCGTCGGCGTGCGGCGCCAAGACCAACACCGGCGATCCGTCGAGTCGGCCGGGCGCGTAAGGAATCAGGTCCTCTTCGGACCGCATCATGGGGCCATGGTAGCTGATCCGCCATTGCCCGCGCCCAATCCTCGGTTTTCGATGCTGGACGCTGGATGCTCGATGCTCGATGCTCGATGTTGGATGTTTGTTTTTTTGATTTTTTCACTCGATGTTCGATTCAGTGAATTTTTGACCCACTTTGCAGAGTCGTGCAGGGACACGGGCAGGCAGATCGAGACTCAGGTATTGAGAATCGAGGATCGAAAAAGGCACGCCCCCACCGGGTGGGCGGGGGCATTCCTCATTCCGAATTCCGAATTCCGAATTCTCCTAGGCTCCGTACTGCTTGATCGCCGCATCGAGCTTCGGCAACAGCACGTATATGAACCCGGCAACGCAGAGGATGCCGGCGGCCAGAACCAGGAACATCATGGTCGACGGTTCGAGACCGCTGATGAACCCGGCCAGCTTGTTGCCGATCGAGGTCGCGAGGAACCAGCCGCCCATCATCAGGCCGACCAACCGCTTCGGAGACAGCTTGGTCACCAGGGAAAGACCCATCGGCGACAGGCAGAGTTCTCCGCACGTGATGACCAGGTAATAGATGACCAACCACATCATCGACGTCTTGATCGCGCCGTCCTGACCTACGTATGCACCGAAGGCCATGATGAGGATTGAAATCGTCGTGATGACCATGCCGTAGAAGATCTTTCGCGCAGTCGAAACCTCTCGCCCACGTGCCGCAAGCATGCCGAAGAACCACACCACAACCGGCGTCAGCACAACCACGAAGACCGGATTGAGGAGTCCGGTGATCATCTCGGCGTTGACGAGACGCACGTACGAGCCGGGTTCAAGCGTCTCGGTCGACTCGTCCGTGAGCCGGTAGACGGAGTCGAACGTCTCCTGGCTCACCAGGATGACCGGCACATTCCTCCCGCCGAGTGCTCGCCCGAGCAGGACCTCCCTCGATTGGCTGGCGTTCTCGGGGCTGAGCGTGACGCTGGTGGTGGTCACGCCGTGTGCGTCTTTCGAAGTTGTGAGACTGACGTTCTGGTCACCGTACACCCCGCAGGACATGAACCGCTCGTCCTCGGGAAACTCGGACGGATCGAGCACCTGGACGTCGCGGCCCGACTTCTGTTCGAAGCTGCGAACCAGCGACTCGGTGAGGATCCGCGCACCGAACATCGACTCGGCATCGGCATCGACGACAACCAGCGTCTCCGGGTCCGGGCGCGGCATGTCCGGGGTCGCGTTGGCAAAGTACGACGGCATCGCTTTCTGGGCATAGAAGTCGGTCGCTCTCGGAATCCACTCGGCCTGGCGATCGGTGTCGTGCTCGGCAAACACCGTCATCAGACCGCCGCTGAGGTGCAGGACCATGAAAAACGCACCCCCCGCGACGTACACCGGGATGAGCGCGGCGAGCCCTGGTTTCTCTTCCGGAGCTGCCCTTTTGACGAGCAGGACGAAATAGGCAGCGATCGGCAGCATGCCGACCAGGAAGGCGAAGGTCACGCTACCGATGGTGTTGACGACAAACGGCAGATACTGGCCGACGAAATATCCGATTGCACCGAACGCCGCCGCGGGCAGCAGAATCATCATCACGATCTGCCGCATGCTGACATCGTCCTCGCTCGGTGCGGACCGCGGAGGATCGGCTGCGGCAAGGCCCTTCCACTTGAAAACCAGGGTGACGACCGAGATCAACAGACCGACCCCAGCGGCGGTGAATGCGAGGTTGAAGCTCCACAGATTCCGCAGCGGTGCCGCCAGCAGCGCCGAGGCGGAGGCACCGATGTTGATGCCCATGTAGAAGATATTGAATCCCGCATCGCGGCGCGGATCGCCCGGTTCGTAGAGATTGCCGACCATCGCCGAGATGTTCGGCTTGAACAGCCCGTTGCCGAGACACAGGAGGACGAGGCCCGAGTAAAAGGTCGGCATGCTCCGAATTCCGAGGGCGAAATAACCCGTCGCCATCAGGAGACCACCGATGAAAACGGATTTACGGAAGCCGAGGTACCGATCGGCAATCATCCCTCCGAGGAACGGCGTGAAATAGACGAAAGCCAGGTACGTGCCATAAATCTCACCCGCAGAGGCGTTCGACATCCCGAGTCCACCGCGCTCGGTGTCAATGATGTAGAGGTAGAGGATTCCGACGATCATGTAGAAACCGAGCCGTTCCCACATCTCGGTGAAGAACAGCGCTTTCAGGCCCTTTGGATGCCCAGAACTCATGTATGTCTCCCGGGAAGTCGATCTCGCGCCATCGTTCGCTCACGATGAAGCCCGGCGATCGTACCTCATCCCTGCACCTGCACCAACTCGATTTTCGTTCCCGGCCCTCGTGACATTTGACACCTCGCCACCCGCGGCCGACCGGACACCTGCCGACAAAACCGCGTCGGATTCCACTCTTCGAGCCGTCGATCGTCAAGCCGCGGCTTGACGAATGTCGAAAACACCAATAGCTTTTCCGGGACATCAGCGAGGAGAATCCAGGAGCTGACGCGAGCCCCGGCTCGCGTCCCAACACAAGGAGGAGGATTCATGGGCGAAGACACGTGGACGCACGAAGCGAAGTCGAACGCAGGTTGGCTGATTTTCTTGGGATTCCTGACCGCCATACTCGGCGTGCTGGCAATGGTCGCGCCGACCATCACCGGCGTGGCGGTGACCCTTCTGGTCGGCGTGCTGCTGACGATTGCCGGAATCTCGAGGATCATCCATGCGTTCAAATCAGGGAACTGGGGCACGGGCATCTGGGGGACCCTCATCGGCCTCCTCGGCGTCGTCGCCGGCCTGATCATGATCTTCAGGCCGGGCGTCGGACTCGCCTCGATCACGATGCTGATCGGGGTCTACTTCCTCATCGACGGCATCTCGGAAATCATTGCCTCGTTCAAGATGAAGCCGATCGATGGCTGGGGGTGGCTGCTCTTCGGCGGAATCGTCGCCCTGCTGCTGAGCATTCTGATCTTCATCGAGTGGCCGGTTTCCGGCGTATGGGCGGTCGGCGTACTGGTGGGCATCCACATTCTCATCGCTGGCGTCACCATGATCGTCTTCGGCTTTGGCGCGCGACGCGTCGCCGACACCATCGAGGACGCGGTCGAAAAGGCCGGCGACCTGGTTGAGGACGCTTATGACAAGACCAAGGAAGTTGCCGGCGACGTCGCAGAGGCAACTGGAGACGCTGTGGATAACGTCGTTGACAAGACCAAAGAGATCTTCGACAAAGACGACGACTAGCCGAGCAACGAGTCCGGTCGCAGACCTCTGATTGTGAGCCTGGCATCGCGCCAGGCAGTAATGGTGAAATCGATCAGCCGGCCGCAGCACGTGCTGCGGCCAGCCTCCTTTTCACAATCCAGGCCGTATGGGCCGCAAACCGAGTGATCGCGGAATCACTCGTGTAGAATCTCCGGCCATGAAAATCACGCGAATCACCTCGGCCGCCATCGCTTTCTCTATCATCATCGTGCTCTCCAACCCGATTTCCGCCCCGGGCCAGACAGCCGATCGAGACGCTCTCCGGGATCGCATCGAAGCCCTCTCGTCCACCCGTGGACCGACGGTGGCAGGCGCCCCCATCGCGGCAATGCCACTGATCTCGGCTATTTACGAATTGCGAGCATACGAGCCGGCGTGGAAGGATCCGAAGATGGTCGAGGAGCTTCTCGATCAAGTCGAGGGTTCGGCCTATCACGGACTCAACCCGAGCGACTTTCACGTCCGCCAGATCCGTGAAAGTCTTGAAGCGGGGGCCCGGAACAGGGACGCGAACTCTCGAGCCGACACCGAGATCCTCTGCACCGACGCCCTGGCCAGGCTGGGCGTCACGCTCAAATTCGGCAAGCTCGACGCGAAAAGGCTCGACCCGGCCTGGAATTTCGACCGCGAGATCGAATTCGAAGACCCCGTCAAGGTATTCAACGACGCCTTGAACAGCAAGAGGATCTCGGCAGCTCTCGAGAACGTGGATCCGGACACGGAATTCTACGATCGTCTCCGCCGGGCGCTCGTCAGGTATCGAGATATCGAGCAAAAGGGCGGATGGCCGACTGTTTCTGAAGGCCCGGGGCTCAAGTTGGGGGCGAAAGACGAACGGGTGATTTCGCTCAGGAAACGCCTCCGAATGACTGCGGATCTCAAGGGTGCGGAGCCGGCTGATCCGAACGTCTTTGACGATCACCTGGAAGCCGCAGTCAAGCACTTCCAGACGAGGCACGGCATCGACGCCGACGGCAAAGTCGGACCCCGCACTCTCGAGGAGCTGAACACCACGGTTGATGCGCGGATCGATCAAATTCGAGCGACCCTCGAGCGATTCCGATGGGTCTTCCGTGAACTTCCGGAGGATTACGTCATCGTCGACATCGCGGGCTACAACGCTCACCTGGTCAGGCACGAAAGAACAATCTGGAGCACGCGCGTCCAGGTTGGAAAGCCCTACCACATGACTCCGGTGTTCAGAGACACGATGCAGTACATCGACTTCAATCCAACCTGGACGATCCCTCCCGGAATTCTGCGCAACGAGACCCTGCCCAGGGTGCGCAAGGATCCGGAATACCTCAGCCGCAACAACATGAGCGTGGTCACTCATTCGGGCGAGATCATCGATCCGTCAACCGTCGACTGGGCGGCGACGGCCTCCGGGAAATTCCCGTACATGATCCGTCAGGAACCAGGTCCCGACAATGCGCTCGGCCGGGTCAAGTTCATGTTTCCCAACCAGTACATGGTTTACCTGCACGACACCCCGAGCAAAGGGCTCTTCGCGCGCACCGAACGCGCCTTCAGCCACGGCTGCATCCGTACGCAGAACCCGTTCGAGCTCGCGACTCTGCTGCTCGAGGACCAGGGATGGGACCGAGCGCGGGTCGACGAGGTGGTGGATTCGCTGGAGAACACGAGGGTCGATCTCGAGAAACCGATCGCCGTCCTGCTGCTCTACTGGACCGCCGAGGCCGACGCCGACGGGACCGTTCAATTTCGCAGGGACGTTTACAACCGCGACGCACCGATCATCGAGGGCCTCGACCAGCCTTTCCGGGTCGACCCACCGGAGGGCCTGCGCGAAGCGATTGAAAAAAGCTGATCCACAGCGTCCGGGTTCACTCGTCGTCGAGGAACTCGGACTCTCCGAGCCACTCGTCGTGCGGGTAGTAGATCCAAAGCACCGACCCGTCCTTGATGGCGTCGATGAGAATTCTCGAGATCGCAGGCCGGACTGCAGGGCATCCCCAACTTCGACCGACAAGGCGGTCATCGGCACGACCCTCGGACACGTAGGAGGCGCCGTGGATCACGATCAGACGCTCCCGGGCGTTGTCATTGATACCCTTCTCGAGGCCATCGAGCCGGAGCGAGTAGCCGTGGCGACCGTAATAGGTCTCGGCGGTCACGAACAGACCGAGGCTCGATTTGAGAGTGCCTTTCTCGTTGGAAAAGGTCAGGGCCTCCTCCATCGTGCCGCCCGACCCCCTCGGTTTGCCCATGCCGTGCGCCACCCACTCCTGGTACAGCACGCGGCCCGCGTTCATGTCGATCACCCACAACCTCTGTTGATAGGAGGGGAGCTCGTAGTCGATGATCGTCAGGATTTCCCGACGGACGTGACCGCCTTCCTGCGCCTGTTCGTAGGCCCCCAGCGCCAACTCGAGCACCTCGGGACGGAGGTTGCCCGCGTGCTCGAGAATGGATTTCGGCTCGATAGCCGCAACTGGGGCGCTCATCAAAACGCAGATCGTGAGCATCAGAGAGGTTCTCATCATCGCCCGGCCACGAATTGTAGCTCACACATTTCTCACCCAGAGAACCAGATTCCCGCTCGGGCACGCGCCCGACGGACCGTTATTTTCGCTCGGTTCTGGCCGGACCCTTCCCGCCAACCGGTTGCCATCAGTCGTCGTCAGGTGACATCTCGAGCAGCTCTACGACTTCGGTGTGACCATTCCTCTTGGCGAAGGACAAAGCGGTGTCGCCATCTTGGTCTTCGAGATTCCGATCCGCGCCGTGGACCAGGAGAAGGCGCACGATGTCCAGGAGACCTTCCGCCGCCGCGGTCATCAAAGGCGTGAAACCTTCCAGAGTGCCCTGGACGTTCACGCCGGCTCCCTGTTGCAAAAGGAGTTCGACCGTCTCTGCAAAGGGTCCGCTCGAGGCATACATTAGCGCCGTCCGGCCGTTGCCGTCTTTGGCGTCAATCGCGGCACCCGCGTCGAGGAGAAATTCGACCACCGGGAAATGCCCGTTGAACGAGGCGAACATCAGTGGCGTGCGCCTCTCGGCGTCGATCGCGTCGACTGATGTTCCGTCCGCCACAAGCCGTCGTACAGTGTCCAGTTCTCCGACGTATGCGGCCTCCATGAGGGTCTGCTCCTCCGGAGTCAGCTGTACCGGAGCCTGTGCCACGAGGGGAGTGCACATACTCCACAGCACTACAAAAAAACCGGCTATGGATTTCATGACCCCTACCTTAACCCGAATATCACACCCGCTTTAGTCGCCTGGCTGGGAAAATGGTGGAAACGTGGTGTCTGCATCCTGAGGCGCGGGCGAGTCACAACCCTCGCAGATCGCCCGTGACTCATGACGTCCGGCTTGATACCGGACTTCACACCCAGCGGTAGACCACCGAGTTGATGTTCATGCCGGCTCCGACTGATGCCAGGACCACGGCATCGCCCGGATCAACCCGCTGACCATCCATTTCTCCGCGTGCCACCATATCGACCAGCGTCGGCACGGTCGCAACCGACGAGTTGCCCAACCACGATATGCTCATCGGCATGATCCCCTCGGGGATCTCTCTGACCTCGTAGAGCTTGAACAGGCGCTTGAGGATCGCGTCGTCCATCTTGGCGTTCGCCTGATGAAGAAAGACCTTTTTGACATTTTCCAGGCTCAACCCAGCGCGGTCGAGACTCTTCTTGACCACCCCCGGCACATTGGAAAGGGCGTAGTTGTAGAGCTTGCGGCCATACATCTTGAGGTAGAGGGTCTCGTCTGCGTTACTACGATCGTACGACTCCCCCATCCACAGCAGGCGCGCGTGATCGATCGTGTCCGAGCGCGCCGCGTGAGCGAGAATGCCAATTTCATTTTCCGTCTCGTGGACCTCGAGCACCGTCGCCCCGGCGCCATCCGAATAGATCATGCTGTCTCGATCGTGGGGATCGGAAATGCGGGACAGGGTTTCCCCACCGATCACCAAGGCACGAGATGCGTCACCCGATCTCAGAAAATAGTCCGCTTGAATGACGCCTTGAACCCAGCCGGGACACCCGAAGGGCAGATCGTAGGCGATGCACTCGGGGTTGGCGATCCCGAGATGCTGCTTGACCCGCGCGGCCAGACTGGGACAGAAGTCGCAGCGACGGTTGGCTGCAAGGACATCACCGAAATTGTGGGCAAAAATGATGTAATCCAGAGACTCGGGATCGATCCCGGCGGCTTGAATCGCCTTCTCGGAAGCCAGAGTACCGAGGTCCGAAGCGACTTGATCGTCCTCCGCATATCGGCGCTCGGCTATCTCCGTGATCTCCTCGAATTTTTCGACTGTCCTGTTATTGTCAGCCCTGTCGATCGGCTGGTCGTAATCGATGAAGAATCGGTTGTCGAGGAACTCGTCGTTGCTCACCCGTCTTTGCGGAATGTAGCTCCCCGTTCCCGCGATCACTGTTCGGCGCATCTTTCCTCCCCGCCTGCCGCCCCCGCTCGATCCACTCGGTCAACGCGGGCCACAGCAGGGCGACAGCGTACCGTTTTCAGCGCCGGCGTCAATGGCACATGGCATCCTTCATCGTCGCCACCTCGATGACACCAACCGAAACCATCGTCATTCACATTCCGTTTCCCATCGACTCGGGTGCGGATACTGTCACCGCTAACCCCGGGCCGAACCGTTCTCGGGAAAGACCTTTGGCAGAGCGTTCCAGCCGACCCTGATAGGATTCGGCCGTGGCGCGAGAAAAGACTCCAGCACCAAAACCATCGCACTGGCCGATCAAGGTTGCGGCGATCGGTTTCTTCCTGGCCGAGATCGCCGTCCTCCGAGGAGCGGCAAGCCCATTCCGTCTCCCCAAGGACGCGATCGTGTTGGCGACCCTGGTCATCACCTGCGCGATCGCGGTCTGGGCTGCATCGCGGCGCAGAACCATAACCCTCCCGACAGGGCGGATCGCGGGCATTTTCGCGGCTCTCCCGATCCTGCAAGCGATTTCCGCCTTGTGGAGCGCGAGCCCACTGAGGGCCCTTGAATCTGCAGCGTTCACGGCGATTTGGGTCGTTGGACTGTTCTGGGCTACAACGATTGGGTCCGATGGGAGAAGCAAGCTCGCGATGGTCGCCGCCAGCGGCGTCATCGTCTCCGCGGCTGTCATGATGCTCCAGATCGGTGGCGTCCACGTGTTTCGGCTCGCAGGAGAGTCGGCGAAAGGCAGGGTAAGCAACACGGGACTCACCGGAAACCCGTCGGATCTCGCCATGGCCGCTGTCCTCCTCCTGCCCCTCATTCTCGCCGGATGGGAGAAGCCGTCACGTTCGTGGCTTCGGGCTGCCTTCGCGTTGATTCTTGCGATGGCGACGCTGCTCACCAGGAGCCTGTCAGGAATCGCGGCTCTGGTTCTTCTGGTCTTTGTGTGGCTGTACCAACAGAGGTCGAAACGGTTGTGGATCTCGGCGACCGCCATCCTCACCGCCCTGCTGATCCTGGCACTTGCGACCGGCCTCGGCAGTCGTATCACCGAGGTTGTCTATCAAATCAGAACAGGCAAGTGGTACGAGCTCTTTTCAGCCCGTGGAGACGGCTGGACTGCCGCCGCCGAAATGGTGCGAGCACGTCCGCTCACAGGCGTCGGCGCAGCCAACTACGACCACCTCTACTATCCGAGCCGTCTGAGCTGGTTCGACCGCCACGGGGGGGTCGGCAAACGCGGGCAACTCGCTTCCCACTTCAGCTGGGCTCACAGCGACCCGCTGCAGCTCACAGCGGAACTCGGTGTGGTTGGTCTGATCTGGCTTCTTTTCCTGGCGGCCGTCCTGGTCAAACAGCGCGAACGGGCGGGTCCGGCGCTCGCTTTGGGAGCGGCCGCCCTTACTCCGCTCGCCCTCCTGCACTATCCGACGCACCTTGCGGTCGGTCTCGTACCCATCGCCCTCATTTCAGCAGAAGTCGTTGCCTCGATTGGGGCCGTACGGACGGTGGAGTGGCGGACGGGACGCATGCCGGCGGTAGCTGCGCTGAGTATCGTCGCGCTGGTAGTCTCAGGATGGCAAATCCAACGGGTGGCCGCTGATGTTTGGAAGGGAAGCCTCGAGTCCATCTTGGAGGCTTCCCGAACCGCTCCCTTGAACATTCGGACCCAGCGGTCTGCTGCAGTCGAGGCGTCCATTCTCGGGCGGATAGACCGCATGCCCCGCAACGCCCCCGAACTCTGGCGGACTGTCGGGCGGGCCAGGTACATGAGGAGCGACTACGCAGGTTCCGAAACAGCCTTTCGTGAAGCGTTCAAGGGTTGGCCGCACGAGGATGCGGATTTTTATCTCGGCCTTTCGCTCGTCGCCCAGGGACGGCGCAACGAGGGTATTCAACACCTCGCCCGCGTGTGCCGCACCAATCCGACGCTTGTCCGATTGATCCGAGATCGTGACCTGCGCCGCTCTGTGGAAGACGTACTCGAAGCCTATCGCGCACAGTGAGGAGTTTTCGTCCAATCCGAACGGGATCGGGAGTCAGGAGATCTGGGGAGGCAAATTCGAAATCCGAAATCCGAAACGTGCGGGCGGGCGGATGAACGAAGCCCCCCGGACAAGGGTACCGAGGGGCCAGCGGAAGGAAGGAGGAGCTTCCGCACTCGTTCTCTCATTTGCTGACAAGAATACTGAGGTTACGCGATGCTCACCTCGATTTCTGTGCTGCAATCCGATTTCGCTCGCATTGATCCTGGCTGACGAAGCTGTTCGGCCACTCGAATCGGCAGGCGTTGCGAATCATGTTGAATGACTCGACATCGAGCCCGGCGCCCGGTCCTGTCCGACCGCGCATTGCGTCCAATGCGGCCCGCTCCCGCGCAACGCAGTCGCCGTAGCCCTGCGATCCCGAGGCGTACTGCCTCCCGCAGGTCGAGCTGATGATCCGATCGGCGTCGATCGGATTGATCATCGCCGGAGTGGATTCGGCCGCATCGCGACGTGCGGCCGCGCCGATCTCCGTCCGTGCTTCCTCGAGCAGGCGGAGGGCCTGTTCGCAGAGCGTCCTCCCCTGCGAGAAGACCGGACGATCGCTCGCGATAGCCGATCTCAGGATCTCGAGAGCTGATAGAGCGGTATTCGCGCCCTGCTGCGCCTTCTCGTACGACTCCACATAGCGACCGTCTGGCACGACCGATTCGAGTTTGAACTGGGCGCTCTCGAGCCGCTGCCCGACTGATGCGACCTGCATGCGCCACTCGTCTCGGTAGAACAAAGACCCGTCTCGGGTTTCGTTGAAGAGAGCATACAGTGCACGGGTTTCAACCAGGCAGTCGTTGACTGCATCGTTCAGCTGATCCACCCCGGAGGCTGGGACCGATGTCTTGCGTGCCCGACCGATGGCATGGCGATCGATCACCACCGCCTCTCCGGCCGGACGGTTGAGCTTGATCGAACCCGCGACATCGCCCAGGCTCTGTTGAGCCTCAGACGAGGAGGCCGTCATCACGAATGCAGCCAGCAAGCTGACCAACAGTGACTTCCTCACGGGGCACCTCCAGAAATTATCGTAAGCTGGCTCATCTCTCGATTTTATCAATACTTGGGGGCCGCTTGCCGTAGAAAAGATCGTCGAGCCACAGCATGGTTCGCCGAGCGACGGCAGATCTCCCGACGAAAGTCCGGACCAGGTTGTGGGCAAAAGTGTCGGGGTGTGAGTACGGACAGACCCGCACACAGGTTGCACAATCAGTGCCGACGACATTCCAGTAACGAAAGCAGCTGTCGGCGTCGATCGCCCAGCGCAGCCCATCGTCGATCGGCGTTCGATCTCCGCTGGGAATTGCGCCCACCGGGCAGTTGGCGGCGCATTTTCTACAGATCAGACAGAACTCGATCAGCGACAGGTTATCGCCCGGGGTGTCAGCCACCAACGGCAGGTCGGTCGTCACAACGCCCAACCGAACCCTGGGGCCGAGCCGGGGAGTCATCAACAAACCCACGCGTCCGATCTCACCCAGGCCTGCATCGCGAGCGACCAGCGGTGCGATGACCCGATAGTTCCCGTCGATGTGGGCTCGGGCCGGATATCCGAGTCGACGAATCCAGCTCGCGAGGATCAGGGCGATCTTCGCACCCTCCACGTACTGCCTGGCCGACTCTTCGACAACCGGAGCCTCCGGTGCAAAAGAAACCCGGCTGTGATCCATCTCTACCGTGAACGCGACCGCCCACCGATGCTCCATTTCAATCTTCTCGCCGTATCCACCGGTCCCGCGACCGACGTGCGAATAGACGTGGTTTGGGCGCAGTTCGGCAACCCCAACGTCCACAGCGCCGTACGAGCGAGCGAGGTCCTTGATCTTTGTTGACCAGACCTCGGGAGATCGTTCGATCCTTCGGCGGGCGACCTCGCCGTCGACGTGCTCTCTCACCGCCTCCGTCAGATCGAAGCACGCCTCCGCGGCGGCGAAAGTCAGCGGTTCGGCGAGGCTGGCTTCCCTGGACAGGAGGCCGGGTAGTGACCGGGTGAGGTCATCGCCGGATTTGTTCTCCGGCCGCATCGCGTAGTACGACTGGTACTCGGGACTCCCCTCGCGCAGTCGGCCGCGGGAAAACAGAATGTCCCGCTCATCAACTCTCCGCGAAGGACATCCGCCCGGCGTCAGCCGCGCGCTCGAGGGCACGAGCAAAGCGACCGAGGCGACGACAAGCACCACAACCAAGAAGCCCGCTGCGACGGCAGGAATTGGGCTCGGCAACAGCGCTACGATCATCACCGAAATCGAGCACAGCAACGCGAGCAGGAGGGCAACCTTCGCGGCCCGTCGCTCGGACTCTCTGACAGATACCAGAGCGAATGCGGTGAAGCCAATCAGCGCCAGCGAGGCTGCTATCAACAGGAAAAGCGGGGCGACCTCATCCACCCTCCAACCCTACCAGAAGGGACCTCGTCGATACCGACGTTTCAGTTCGATTTTCCGATCGGCAGTTCTTCAGGAAGCGATCTCTTTTGCCGCGAGCTCCACCGCCTGGTAACGAATCCCGCTGTCCCCCGCGAACGGAAGAGTGTGGTCGTGATCATTGAACAGGATCTCGGCCGGAATCCCGCCTGGATACGCCTTGCAACGGGTACCGTCAGGGCTGCGATGGGCGCAGAAGGTACACTGACTGACCACCAGATCCCCCGGATTCCCGACAATCGTGAATTTCACTGGAGCCATTTACACCTCCTTGCGCCCAACGGTCTGTGCGGTGCCGTCGGGCCACCTGTCACCCGTCTGCAGGCGCAAGTTCGATGCCAGCTTTTATCG